>NZ_JBITPN010000005.1:0-176933 GCF_050467985.1 Brevibacillus sp. NRS-1366
TGGGCTGGGTTTGACGCTTACTTTATATGCTTTCATTCTATACTAACTTTACTTTAAGTAAAGGAGAGAAAGAAATGACAAATGTCAAAACCTACAATTACGATCTTTGGGATCACGGAATCACCCAGGGTTACTCCGTAAACGGGACTATCTACATTTCAGGACAATTTTCCCACGACACAGAGGGCACGTTCGTTGGCGAAGGCGATATCGAGGCACAGACCCGGAAAACGCTGGAAAATCTTGATCGCGTGCTGGCGGGATTTGATGTCACGAGGTCGAACCTCGCTTATGTGGGATCTATTTGACAAACGCTCAAGAACATTCCGAGCCGGTCATCCGGCTGTTCAAGGAATACGTGGGACAACACCGGCCTGCCGGCAGTCTCATCGGGGTGACTTATCTTGCATTCCCTGAGCAATTGATTGAAATAAGCGCCGTCGCACACGCGGACTAACTCGGCTACCGTGGTCGGCGCAACAAGAGCGGTCGGGTCTCGGATAGGCGCGACCGCCATTGGCGTAAAGCAGAACGGTTTTGCCAAGTAGGTATAAAATAGTCTCCACCTGATCACCCGGTGGGGACTATTTTACGTTTACACAAGGAAGGATCAAGCCATTACATTCATTATAGTGTTTTACCATAATAACATCGTGAACTGCATGAGAATCATCAAGTTTTCTTAACTCAGCTTTCTCAGAGCGAATTAGGCTTGAAGTTGTTCCAAATGCTCAAATAGGAAAGCAGAAATATCTCCATACTTCTACTTTCCTATTTTCAAATCAAGCTACAAAGAATTAGCCTGAAGTTTTTTTTATACCAATTTCCGGTTGCTTTTTCTTTTACCTACCACCATTTAGTATATGACGGCACAAGCAAAGGAGTTTGCTGTCGAAGATGTTCTTTGATAACTGCATACATTTTGTTTCAAGTACATTCCTCTAGCCCTGTGAATAACAGAAGAACAGAAGCGACGAAGCGGAAGCGCCATGACGGTCTGACTCACTTGGGATCCGAACGATTTACTTCCGGCTGTAATCAACCTGTGGCGGGTTGAATCGCAATGATCGGTTAGAGAGATTATGATACTTCTGCCCGGCCAGCGTCACTGTATTGAGGGCAGCCCGCTCGGATGCGGGAGAGCTTCGATAAAGATCGAGATTATGATGCCGTTTGCCAGCGGCAGCTTGAAGCAGATTTTATTGCAAAAGAAGCAGTGCTTTCTCACGAGAACTGACTTTTTCTACTGCCCTCGATCCGCTGTACGTCCCCGAGAACGTTCTGTACATACCTCAATTTAGACGGAAAGGAGACAAGCAATGGCAGACTGAAGAAAACATTTCTGTTCCCATCGTAAAAGAAGAAAACTCGGAGGATATCGATCAAACCTTATTCGCCGATTACATGCTGGATTGGCTAGAAACCGTAAAGCCAAGCATTGAACTAATCACGTATATATCCTATGCCAATGCAGTACAGAAACGTATTGCTCCCTACTTTCGTGAAAAAGGCATCACGCTTCAGGAGTTGAAGCCACATCATATTCAAGATTTCTACAATCATGCCTTAAAGGAATGGGGAGTAAAAGCCAACACCATCATTCATTATCACGCCAATATTCGTTCAGCACTTCAACAAGCTTATATTACGGAGCGCATTAAAACCAATTCCGCTGATAAGATTATTCGGCCGAAGAAAGAACCGTTCGTTGACAGCTCATATAGCGCTGAGGAAGTCAATCAACTGTTAGAAATGGTAAAGGGAACAAAGATTGAACTTGGTGTCATCTTGGCTGCTTTTTACGGCCTAAGATGAAGCGAAGTCATCGGTTTAAAATGGTCGGCTATTGATCTGGTAAACAGAACCATTACAATCAAACATACTGTTACAACTGGCTCCCTGGATGGGAAGCTGATTACAATTGCAAAAGACCGAACAAAGAACAAATCGAGCCGACGCACGCTTCCGCTCGTAGACGCCTTCTACGACCTTCTGATGATCCTAAAGCAGCAGCAGGTGGAAAACCAGCAACTCTGCAGGGAATCGTATTGTAAGGACTATCTGGGCTATATTTACGTAGATGAAATGGGCAATCGAATCAAACCTAACTACATCACACAACATTTCACACTTGTTTTGAAAAAAACAATATGCGGCATATCCGGTATCATGATCTTCGACATAGCTGCGCCACACTGCTTTTAAGCAATGGTGTAAGTATGAAAGAAGTTCAGGAGGGGTTAGGCCACAGTGATTACTCCACGAGTGGAGTAATCAAAATATAAAAAAGCTCATAATGTTAGTAGTTAATGTGGTACCGGTGAGAGGACTCGAACCTCCACGGGTCTCCCCAAACGATTTTGAGTCGTTCGCGTCTGCCATTCCGCCACACCGGCACATTTTATAGTCTCCATCGCTCCTCCTCTGGACAAAGGAGAGAACTACAGGAGAGAACTTTCGAAACACATTTTGAAAAATCCAGTAATACCAAGGCTTTAGCGCATAAACCTTTGACTTACGCTCACGATTTTGAGTCGCGCGCGTCTGCCAATTCCGCCATACCGGCATATCGCCCTGGGCAGTTTCTCCCAAGTTGATCCAATCACGTCATTCGACAATTTTCGCTAATTGCATCATAAAATAATTAATATACTCCTCCTAGCGGCCAAAAGCAATACCGGATTTTTTTACCAATCAGGAAGATTGAACGGATAATCCAATGGATGGCGACCGACCACAATCCAGCGTCCATCCGCGCGTTTTTTCAGTTGGTACACACGAAAAAAACGATCACTCGGATCGAAAGCAAACCAGACAGCAAGCGTAACACATCTCCCGTTTTTTGAGAGCACCTGAGATTTGACAATGGGCGGAGCCCCGATTCCATCCCCTACTGGAACAGCGAGCTGACGGTGGATTGTGCGCAAATCGAGATTGTCCATGACACGGCTTGCCAGACAGGGCGTCAACCTCTTTTGGAAAAATTTACAGATTTTTATCTTGGAATTAAAACGCTGCGGCAAAATTCTCCCGCGCTCACCCACTTGTTTGGTTGCGGAGAAAACGATGGTCCAAAAAGCCTGCTCTGCCTGCCGGACTACTTGAACCCACTTCTTTTTCATGAGGCATCCCTCCTTCCTAAAAGGGTATGCATTCAGCCCGATATGCGGTTGGACTCTTACCTGCCTGCATATTTACCATCAAAGAAGGACATAGTAGCATGGTGTGCCAAAGAATACTTTCCCAAGGGAGGACGACTATGCCTAGCCAAATCAACACCGACTCACTCAAAAAAGCTGAAGTTTCTGCTACGCTTGCAAAATCAATGATTACCCAAGCGATTGAACAGTCTGCCGCCAATCCGCAGCTAGCTGAAGAAGCGCTGAAACAAGCATCGCAAGAAATTGCTCAGGCACAAACGATGGTTTCCCAAGTTCAATCCTCGATCCAAACGCAAACCCAGCAACAACAGCAACAAAAACAATCTTAAAAAAACCTCTATCGAGGCATGTTCACGGAGGAGCGACCGCGTTTTAGCGGAAAGTTTTCATGCGCTCCAGAATCCATAAGCGGTCGCGCTTATAAATTCTTTCACGTAATAAAACCTTTAGCGATGCCTGCTCAAGGATGAGCGACCGCGTTTTAGTGGAAGGTTTTACCGAAGTAATGCTGGATGCGAACGCTGAGGCACCTTGTTATGCGATCCGGAAAGTTTAAGCAGGATTGCTTTCATACGGTGAAGCACTTAAGCTTTCTTACACGTTAAAAAAAACAGGCAGACCCTTGACCTACGGGTTTGCCTGTTTTTTTGTCTGATGAAGCGAGTGATAGTAAAAATTTGCCCTCTCTTTTACAATGAGCGTAGTAGTTGATCTGATAACGCTATTGCGAAAGAGGGGATTCACTTTGCTGAAACCAACCGGGATTAACCATCTGTTGTTCTCTGTCTCCGATTTGGAGCGATCCTTCTGCTTTTACCGTGACGTCATGGGGGCAAAACCACTTGTACGCGGACGCAAGCTTGCCTATTTTGATCTGAATGGCTACTGGCTGGCCATCAATGAAGAGCCAAACATCCCACGTAATGAGATTGCGCACTCTTACACGCATTTGGCTTTTTCTATCGACGAGGATTCGTTTGATGCCTGGAGGTCACACCTGGAGCATCATAGTGTCAACATCTTGCCCGGACGTGAACGCGATGAGAGAGACAAACGTTCCATTTATTTTACAGATCCCGATGGGCACAAGTTTGAGCTGCACACAGGCACTCTTCAGGATCGACTCTCCTACTACCGCGATGAAAAGGAACACATGATTTTCTTCTAATAGGGGCTCAGCCAGCTTTTCCTGACTGGACGATGCCTATGTAGCTAGCGTACAAAAAGTAGCCCATTCTACTGTGCAGGTGGCAGAAAAATGCCACTGCAACGCTAGAACAGGCTACAACGAAGAAGATTATTCAAGCATCATTCGCTTTTTGCGCTTTGTCAGCAGAGCCTTCCTGGTCACAATACGTCTAAGCTGGGCAGCTGATAACGGACGGGTACGCCCTGGATTCTTGTTCTTTTTGCTAGTTCGTACGAAACCAAGCCTTCCTGCTGCTCGAGCTACACGGATAGCAAACGCCTGCATGGCCCAATGAACCGGAAATGAAATGGATCGTCTGCCATCTTCAGAGCCAGCAAAGTTGACTGCTGCCGCAAAGTTGTTTGTCGTAAGCCAGACTGAACCGGAATCACCTGGCAAAGAAACGGGTACCGAGCCCCTGACTACCGTTTGATTTCGAAAGCGGATGGTTCCCAGACCACCATAGCTTCCGTAATCAACGTCAATATCGGTATGAATCGACTCCACCACTCCGCTGACTCGTCCCGATGACCGCCCCACTTTTTTAAATCGACTTCCTACTGCGTACGAGCGTATATGGCCCGGTACCCTCCCGACTGTGGCATATCGTGCGGCAAGGAGTCGATTTGACGTCGGGATTGATAGGGCGGCATCCATGTAATTGTCCGCATTCTTGCGCAATGGTACAAAGCGGTACAATCGTCCAATTCGGTCCCTTCCTGATCGTCCCCCGTCTGCGCCGCCCGGTTGAATCGTCTCTGTATAGCCACTTGAATTGTTTTTATTCAGCACATGGTTGTTGCTTAGCAGATACCTACGTGCGGCCCTGGATGCACGCGAAACAATCAGTCCCGCTGTACCAGATGCTCCAGGATACCCTACGCTATATCCTGCGACAACGGGCCTGATTCTGCGGCGATATCTACTCCCTCCGACTGTGGGGAGAACATTGTAATGGCAGCAGCATCGACCTGACGTGATGGTCCGTACGGGAACGGATACACGGATGCTCGCCTTTGTACTGCGAACCAGGACACAGCGTGGACAGTTCCGTTTAACTGCTGTACTTGCATTTTTCGTGTACAGCACAATGCATGCTCCCCCTTTTCTGTCTTTCGCATTTGCAAACCCGATCCCAATACCGACAACACCGGGCATCTTCTTCCAGCGCTTGACCAGATGTCTTTTGGCTAGCATCGCTTCCCGAAAGGTAGCCATAGCTCCCCTTCCTTTCTAACGGAAATGACTTACATAGCCATCGTATGCCATACTTGGATAAGGCCATGGGGCATCTGGCGCGGCAAGACTGCCTGTTTTTACTTCGGCGATCCTTAAAGAAAAAGGCAAATTACTTGATCGTGCTGTTGTGGAGAAGAGGAAAAAGGAGAAAACACTCAAGCTTCTTGGGACACTTGCTCGGAGGTTAATACTGTCCGGCTCCATTCCAAAAGCGAAACCCGCGTCCAAAGCCGCCGATTCACGACGCTTCTCAAAGGTGGACGCTAAAGGCGGTTTCGCTTTTTCCATTTCACCTCGGTAGGGTCCCAAAGACCTTTCGCTTATTTCTCCTTTTTCCTCACACTAGCTCTGGGTCTTTTTCTGATTTTGTTTTGGGCCATTTCGACTAAAAAAATAAGGCTCTTTTCATAAAGATTGTTGCTTAATCCCCTTTCTGCTATAATAGACGGGAACATTAGTTTGCATCACAGGGGATGTTCGCATGGATTGATCAGAGTTATATGAACATTTCGATGAGTTGCCACAATCGGAACAGTTGCAACTCTTTCAAGCCATACAAGCCACACTCTTTCCTGAATCCAGAGTGGATATTACCAGTATGGTTGGCGATATTCGCGAAGTGCGATTCAGCAATGGTCTTGCATGCGTCCATTGCGGAAGTATCTCCGTAAAAAGTAAAGGAAAGTATCGTTCCCGCCAGCGATATCTCTGAAAGGACTGCGGAAAACATTTAATGATATGACTGCAAGCCCAATCCCAGGTTCGCATTATCCCCATAAATGGTTAAATTACTTCAAGTTAATGCTTGAAGGTGTTAGTCTGCCTAAAATTGCAGAAGAACTCGGCATTCATGTAGCAACCGCTTTCTACTGGCGGCATAAAATCTTAAATGCCATCCGTTCCCAAGGCTTTACAAAGCTCAAAGGCATAATTGAAAGCGATGAAACCTTCTTTCTCGAAAGCGATAAAGAGAAAAAGCAAATTACCCATCGCAAGCCCAGAAAACGCGGTGGTGTAGCCAGCAAACGGGGTATTAGTAATGAACAAATCAGTGTTATCGTCGCCCACGACAGAAGTGGTAATATTCCTCTCCTAAGTGGCTGGCAGAGGGCGGATTACTGCTGATGAAATTGACAAGGTTTTAAGCGGGTGTTTAGATTCTGATGTCGTTCTTTACACAGACTCAGCGACCAATTACAAGTTGTTCGCAAAGAAGAAAGATATCCAGCATGAAGTTTTAAATGGGAATAAAGGCGTACGGCTCAAAAAAGGCATCTACCACACTCAGCACGTCAACGCTTACCATCAGCGATTAAAGAAATCGATGGAGCGGTTTAACGGCGTCGGAACCCACTACATTGACAACTATTTGTTCTGGTTCCGCTTCTTAGAGTTACATAAACAGATGAGCAAGAAAATGATGAAACGTTTAATAGTCCTTGAAGAATGCAAAGAAGCGGTATTCTCACCAGTATGTTCATTTAAGACAGCATGATGGGTGGGGCAAAACAACCATTTGATTTCTAAGCTAACAGCCAGCTTTGATGAACTTAATTTTTGAGAATGGAGTTGCATTTATGAAAAGGTTAGTGATAATTACAGTCGGTAAAACTCATAGCGGGAAAACTACATTTGCTAAAGAATTAGAACAGCACTTACACAACTCAGTTGTGATTGACCGAGATAACCATGCTGAATTTATCAACACATATTATAAAAGCTTGCTACCTAAACAAGGAGTAAATACACTCAAGAACGCCATCTCTCGAACAATCGTAGATTATGCTGTCAATGAAACAAATTTTCATCTCATTTTATGTAACGCCAATCGTGGTCGCAAAGGTCGTTTGGATTTGCTCGAACGGTTTCGTCAAAAAGGTTTTGTAAGCATAATTGTTAATTTTGATATTCCCGATTTTATTCTTCATTCTCGAATTACCAATAGTCAGCGTAGTACAGCTATTTTCAGGAGTGCTTCTAATTTTGAAGAAGTGCTTAGTCGGCAACAAGCTGAGTCTCATAATGGCGATGTGTTGCCACCAATAGGCGGCGAAGCAAACCATTTGTTTGTAATCAAGGACAGCAATGAAGTTCAGTCCATCATTCAAGAGATTACGAATATCGCTCAAAGCTTGTGAGTGGTCCCTTTCAACTATACACCCAATCAAAACCCGCCATTATCGGTGGGTTTTGATTGGTAAAGACGCATCCATTTAAAGCAACAATATTTTAGAAAAGAGCCAAAAATAAAGATTTTATACGAAAATGAATACTGGAAAAGGCATGACAAAGAACCTCTCCTTCTTCGAGAGGAAAAATTCAATAATTGGGTTTTTAAGCGATTTCTTCTTGGAGATGCACGTTATAGCCAAGATTTTTGATGCATTGAACCTAGTAATCCAAACTTTTTTCTTTCTTGGGGAGGTAGTCCCAACCTAATTCATTGTAAGGTTGGTTACGTACTAGTATTTGATAAATGATCCGTAAAAGTAAATGAGAGACAACCATGTTAGCTTTTTTAGGAACTCGTCGCTTGACCAGCCGGTGATAAAACGAGGACAGTCGTGAGTTTTTTGCTTTTGAGGCGGCCCAGCCGCTTGACAAAAAATAGACTTTAATCCTTTGTTCTTGCTTCGTGTACGAGTACTTTTCTTTTTACCCGTACTTTTGTTATTGCCCGGACTGACTCCTGCCCATGAAGCTAAATGGCCTTCCGAGGGAATTTAGACTGGCTATTAACTGTCCAGCGTGCTATTAGTCATGTAGAGGAACTACAGACCGGTGTTGATTTTCGAGAACTCTAAAAATGATACATGGAGGTAGATTCATGAACGAACAACAGCATGTCAAACAAAGCAATACGCAGGCCAGCCCGATCAAAACACAAGTCGGAAGCATTTTTGTTCCCGTTAAAGATATTGAAAAGGCACGCAGTTGGTATTGTCAGGTTTTAGGGCTGAGTGAAGATGACTGCCGCTGATGGCTGAGGAGTGAGAGGTATGGATGTGCAACTTATCATTTCAAAAATGATTGATAGTTTAAAGCAAATTGACGGTGTGAGTGCTCTGGTTCTAGGCGGTTCAAGAGCTAGGGGGACTGAAAATCCCAACTCTGATATTGATATTGGTATTTATTATGATGCCAACAATGGGTTAGACATTGCCCAGCTTCGTCGGGTAGCCTCCGTCTTGGATGACGATAACAGAGACAACTTACTAACAGAAATTGGTGACTGGGGACCATGGATTAATGGTGGCGGCTGGCTAAAAGTGAATCAAAAACCGGTCGATTTTTTATACCGTGATCAAAATAGAGTTTCAAAAGTAATGGAACAATGCCTCGCGGGTGATATTACAATCGACTATCAACCGGGACACCCTCATGGGTTTATCAATTCGATCTATTTAGCTGAAATAGCGTTGTGTAAGGTGTTATGGGATCCATCAGGTCTTGTGGAAGAATTAAAGACCAGAACAAATCCATACCCGCATGTTTTGCAAAAAGCGATCATTCAAAAATTTCTTTGGGAGGCAAATTTCTCTCTTGAGATTGGGAGAAAAGGTATCTATAAAAAAGATTTATCTTATATCGCTGGATGTTGTTTTCGGTCAGTTTCATGCTTGAATCAGGTTTTGTTTGCACTTAACGAAACTTACTGGATGAACGAAAAAGGAGCTGTAGCCATCGCCGATTCGTTCAGCATGGTGCCAAGCAAATACTCCTACACAGTAAATAACATATTGACCTTAGTCACAGAAGATCAAGCCGAATTAGAGCAGGCTCTAAGAATGTTACGTGATCTGATTCATGAAACAGATCATCTCGTAAAAATGAAGGGTCTGTTTAACTAAATGGTGTGCAATATCTTCATTCAACAATGAAAGTTAATGAGGTGCAGGTTTTTCCTGCACCCCACTGTTCCTCATAATTAGATGTGTTACCGGTATTTATTCTGTTCGGTTCATGTCAACGTTGTTACCACTGGTACCCCGCTCGTTTTTCGCGTTGTTGTTGGCACCCTCTACACCCTCACCCATCTGGTTACCCAATGCACCGCCAGCAACGGCACCTGCAACGGTGCCAATTGGCCCTAAAATTGAACCCACGGCAGCGCCTACAGCAGCACCACCTACGGTTCCTACAGCTTCACCCGCGTTGCCGCCCACCATGTTAGTCTTGTTGGTGCCACCAGCACCGTTCTGATTGCGCTCGTTGTTTTTAGCCATACTTCTCACTCCCTCTGTTTGTGTTTGGGAAGCGCTGCTACTATGCAAGGGCCAGTCCCAGATCATATTTTGCCCAACCAGGGTGGTTTGAATTCCAAAAATAACCGAGTTTATCCATTTCTTCTAGGGCGATGATCTTGGCTTTAAAAGCCAAGAAAAAAAGCCGATTCCCCTCGTCCGGCTAAACATAACTGTAGGTAAGGCTTATTTTTCTGCAAGGATAGACCGAATTGCTTCCTTTATCTCCTGATAACTTGTGCATCGACAAATGTTGGATTGAAGCCAATTTTCTATTTCGAGCTCATCGGCTTCCGGACACGTTTCTACTAAAGCATGGCAATTCATAATAAAACCAGGGGTACAATAGCCGCATTGAAAAGCCCACTTTTCAAGGAACGCTTGTTGGATTGGTGCATTTTGAAGACCCTCAATGGTCGAAATTTGCTTACCTTCACATTCTACTGCCAGCCACAGACATGATTTTTGCGGAACATCATCCATAATGACGGTACATGCGCCGCAATCCCCATTCTCACACCCCGGTTTGGTTCCTGTTAGCCCCAAATGTTCACGAAGTACTGTCAGCAACGTGTCTGCACAGCGACAGAATGCTGTCCTTATTTCACCATTGATGTTAAGTTGGATATGTCTGTTCATTTTTAAGCCCTCTCAAAGCGTTCTATTGTGTCTAACATGAGGTTATGTACAATAAATTTCCGGAAGGACGCAGATGCATGATGATCTTCCATAACAGACTCAGGGAATTCTTGAATAGCAGAGCTGATTCGTTTTTCTAAGCTGAGCGTTTGATCATTGAGAGCCTGCTCGACTTTTTCTGAGCGAAATGGAAAGGAACACACTCCTGAAAAAGCAATGTGAACCTCACCCTGATTATGGATAGCAGCAATCGAAACAATTGGGTAACCGATGCGATCGATTCTTGTTCTTTTCTCGCTCAGGTACGGTAATGTAGTAACCTGTCGATCCACTGCGATCTTCAACAAAAATTCATGGGGTAACAGTTGCACTTCTCGTTCAATTACATCATGAATTGATACTTGTTTAATCCCATCATCCGTTGCAATATGCAGCTTGGCATTGGCAACAAGCAGTGGCAAGATCGCCTCTCGATACATGATTTTGCCACAGATGTTACCACCAATCGTAATTTTACATCTTGATGTGTGATCAGCAATACGATTGCAAACTCTACTCAGTAAAGGAAAATATTGCACTGCCTCAAGCTGTGCCAATGATATAGCGGATCCGATAACCAGTAGATCATTTTGCCATTCGAGTAAACGACAGTCAGGAATCCCTTTGATATCAATGATCCCTTTTGTGTGTAATTGCGATAATCTGGCCATGGTAATAATCTCTGTTCCACCGCAGAAGTATTTTGGTTCTTTCCCTTCTGCATCCCATTGACGGAAGATGGAGATCGCTTCTTGGATGGATTCAGGCTTTACATAGTCAAAGTCAAACGGAATCATGATTGTTGCCCTCTACTTTTGCTTCCCAGATCGATTCAGGAGTCAATGGCAGTTTGTTAAGCGGCACTTGGGCAGCATAAGATAGCGCATTAGCTAATGCAGGAGCCATACCAATGGTTCCATGCTCTCCAACTCCTCTCGCTCCATATGGACCATCGGTTTGCGGGGTTTCCAGAAATTCAACTACATATTCGGGATTTTCACCGTATCTCATCATTTTATAGGTCCTAAATTGGATATCAAGTACCTCTCCATTCTGGTTATAATGAAATGCTTCGCGGGTAGCAAAACTTAGTCCCATATTCATCCCACCCATAACTTGTCCTTTTGCGCCCATTGGATTTAACACCTTTCCTACATCGATGACTGAAATCGCTTTTTTAATCTCATAGGTATACGTTCGCTGGTCAAAAACAACCTCCACAGCTTGTGCGCCTACTGTCCAATCTGGCCCAGGTGTTCCCGAACCCGTATTTGGATCGACAGTTGTGAGATGTCTCATGACATAGCTTCCCCGCCCGATTATCTGGCCTCCAATTGTATTTCCATTTTTATATTTGTAACCATGAACGATATCCCTAAGATGGACTCCTTTTTGCGGGTCGGCTTTTAGAAATGCTCTTTCCTCCGCTACATCAATATCCTCCGGTGAACAGCGCAATACAATGGATGCAATTCGACAGATTTGCTGAATGGCATCTTCGGCAGCTCGCAGTACGGCATTTCCGACCATAAAAACGGATGAGCTGGCCACTGTCTTCCAGTGCTCAGGATTGACCTCTGTATTCACTTCCATCATAGTATGAACTTTGCTTTCACTCATTTTAAAACGTTCCGACAGAATTTGGGTAAGCGTCGTTTTTGTACCTTGTCCCAACTCAACCACACCGCAAGAGAGAGTGAGGCTACCATCCTTGTTGAATGTTATGACTGCACCGGATGAAGCATTAGAGGGTGAATTAGAGGTTTTCCAGAAGCAAACGATTCCTTTTGCTCTAACTTTTGTTTGGTCTTCCTTGATACATTGCCCTTCATCCCATTTAATCAATTCTTTGACTCTGTTTAAACATGAACTAACATCTCCTATGTTGCTTCGATTCAATTCAGCTAACGAAGGCGTAGAATCACCGGGTTTAATTGCATTCTTCAACCGGATTGAAACAGGATCCATGTTCAACTTTTCAGCTAAAAGATCCATTGTCCGTTCAATTGGAAAGGTTAACTCTGTGTGGGCATACCCTCGAAAGGATGTAGCATATGTATGATTGGTGTAAAGACAGATTGAGTCACACCAGACATTGTCGATTCGATAGGGACCCGTACAGTTTAATCCTGCCGACTTACTAATATCCACTGCTTCGTCGGAATAAGCTCCCCCGATGAACTCAAGGGTTATTTCAGCCGCCATCAATTTTCCTGATCTGGTAGAACCTAATTTTACTTTTGCATTCAATCCTATGTGGGTTGGGGATGTAATCATATCTTCTTCCCTGCTGTTGACGATCTTCACCTTTCTTCCGCCTACTGCTCTTGAAGCGGCATAGGCCAGTAATTCTAAATGAACAGCAGCTTTCCCGCCAAAACCTCCACCGACTAAGGGCACTTGTACTTGTATCTTCTCCAGTGGCACAAAAAAATGTTTATGAATCAGCTTTTGCACATCGAAAGGGGCTTGAGAAGCCGTCAAGATTTTTACCTCTCCATTCGGTAAAATCTCGGCGACTGAGCAGCGTGTCTCCATAGCCGCATGATCGGTTTGGGGAAATGAAAAACTTTCTTCGACGATTACTTCACTCTGTTTCCAACCTACATTCATATCTCCTTTTCTTATCTTGGTCCGGTTTGCTACATTTGTGTGAATCTCAGGTTGCACTTTTTGGTCAATCTTATAGTTGCCAAGATTCGGGTGAACAAGTGTTGCATTTTCTTTTTGTGCTTCAGTGGCAGTAAGGACGATTGGTAAGGCACTATATTCAATCTCTATCTTTTTACACGCAGCTATCGCTTGATACTCATGATCCGCTACGACGAGAACGACAGGCTCACCAAAATAAAGTACTTTTTCTATAGCTAAAATTGGTCTTCCTTCGATGTGTGGACCTACATAAATGGGAATATCGGTACCAGTAAGTACAGCTCGAACTCCCATCGAGCTCCTCGCCTTCTCCGTATTTATGCTGATAATTCGGGCATGTGCATAAGTACTGGTCAGCAATTTGGCGTGAAGCATACCTGGAGAGGAGAAATCAGCTGTGTATTTAGCTCTCCCCGTTACTTTATTTTCAGCTTCGATCCGCGGAACACTCGTTCCTATCGATTTCATCATAGCTCAACCTTTCTATTACCTCATCCATTGTTATTTTTAACTCAATAATTGCCATTGTATACTTGTGATAGAGTTGAAAATTCTTGCGAGAGCAAAATGGTACCCAATGAAAAAGCGCCACCCTCCGCAGTTGGCAGAGGATGGCGCTTGGATTCGATCAGGACGCTTCTGAGATCGCTCCGGCTGAAGTGTCCTGCGCTTTTTTGTTTGTGTGCACCAGCAGAATGTTGAGAACGACTGCTGTCAGGGAGCCTGTAACAATTCCGTTTTGCATCATCATTTTTAATAAGGTTGGCAGTTGATCAAACATGGTAGGGACAGTAGCAGAGCCTAATCCGACTGCAATACTGCACGCTGCAATCAACAGGTTTTCGTTTTTGCGCAAATCGACTTGCGACAAAATATTGATTCCTGAAGCTACGACCATTCCAAACATCGCGATCATCGCTCCGCCGAGAACAGCACTCGGCACGACGGTTGTGAGTGCAGCTAGTTTTGGCAGCAAGCCGAGAAGAACGAGGATTCCACCTGCGCCGATCATCACGTCACGCGATTTGATGCCAGTAAGCGAAACAAGCCCCACGTTCTGTGAAAAAGCGGTGTACGGGAATGCGTTGAAAATACCTCCAAGCACAATAGCTACGCCTTCCCCGCGCAAGCCCTTGACGACATCCTTATTGGTCACCTCGGTGTTGGTCACTTTGCCAAGTGCAAAATAAACGCCTGTGGACTCAGCCATGCTAATGATATTGACCAAAATCATCGTCAGGATCGCCACGATGCTAAACTGTGGCGTCCCAAAGTAAAACGGTTCTACAACACTGAACCAGGAGGCAGTAGCCACGTTTGCAAAGCTGACCATTCCCATCATGTACGCAGCGATCGTACCGACAATCAACCCCAAGAGTACCGAAATCGCCCGAATAAAACCAGTAAAGAAGCGGTTAATAAGTAAAATGATAACGAGGGTACCCAATGCTAGAAGCAGATGCTGCGGTTGACCAAAGTCAGGCATGCTCGCATTACCGCCCGCGGCATTTGTCATTGCCACCGGGATCAGAGACAAACCGATAATCGTAACAACTGAGCCTTGCACCACTGTTGGGAAAAAACGGAGAAGTCTGCCAAAAAGAGGAGCGGCGAAAACAACGAACAACCCTGACACGATAATAGCCCCATACGCCGTCGCTAAGTTCGTCTGACTGGCAATGGCGATAATCGGTCCTACTGCGGTAAATGTACAGCCTAACACTACCGGAAGACGGATCCCCGTGTAGCGTGTCCCGAGAACTTGCAATAGAGTCGCGATTCCACTCGTAAACAAGTCGGCCGCAATCAGATAAGCGATTTGGATCGGAGTCAAATGGAGCGCTGCGCCGATAATCAACGGTACGACGACAGCTCCGGCATACATGGCAAGAACGTGCTGCAATCCTAGGGTGACGACCTTTTGTTTGGATAGCATGTGTGTTTGTTTCTCTCCTCTTGGATTTGTCTTGATTGGAGCCATGTACCTCTTAAATAAAGTGAATTCCCTCTGGCGACATGGATTGGATCCGAGCCAACGATTCAATGCGTACACCCTCTTGCTCCAAGAGCCCACGCCCTTCCTGGAAGCTTTTTTCGATGACAGCCCCTACCCCGACGAGATGCGCGCCAGCATCTTTAATGATCTGCGTCAGACCTACCAGTGCTGCTCCAGTTGCCAGGAAGTCATCCACGATCAACACCCGATCCTCAGGTGATAAATATTGACGAGAAACACTAATTTGGTACGTTTCTTGTCGCGTAAAGGAATGAACAGGAGCGGAATAAACTTCTTCACTCAGCGTGACCGCTTTTTTCTTTTTTGCGTAGACGAAAGGAACACCCAGCACAAAAGCTGTTGACATCGCAAAATGGATACCGCTCGCTTCAATCGTCAAAACCTTTGTAATCGGCTCGTCCGCAAACAGTTCGGCAAAACGCTTTCCGATATTCATTGTCAATTGCGGGTCTACTTGATGATTCAAAAATGCGTCTACCTTCAATATGGACGCTGATAGCACCTTGCCGTCTTTTACAATGCGGTCTTGCAATTCTTTCATCTGTATATCCCCCTCGATTTGCATCCAACTTTTCAAACTACAGTCCTTGCTCCCGCCAAGTAATTGGCTTGTGAAATTGACGTATAAAATAAATAAAGCCCAGAGCGGACAGGTCACGTGCTGGCTCAACATGAAACCAACACGAAGTGAAACCTGTCCCTCTGGGCTTTTCTCCCTCAGGTGTAACACGCCATGCGTGCCAGCGTCGCTTGGACCTGCTTTCTGCACCTTCTCCCATATTCATAGGAAAATGCGAAACGGAACCCTAGACGCTCTTTCACTCGTAGTCAGGTGATTTACGGTCACCCGGTAGAAACTGCTGGGCCTTATTCCCAAAATTATACGAGCATGAGTGATAGTACTCATATCCTTTTTCGATAAAATCAAATCTATCATATCTATCACGTGGGGGGCAAGCGTTAATTTTTAGCGTCGAGGGCGCTTAGGTGGGGATGGGCTGTTGTGGAGGAGAGGAAACAGGAGAAAACGCTCCAGGTTCTTGGGTCACTGGCTTGGTTGATTCACTGTACGGCTCCATTCCAAAAGGGAAACTCGCGTCCAAAGTAGCCGGTCAGGGGGCTTCTCAGAGGTGGACGCTAAAAGCGTGTTTCCCTTTTTCCACTCTGCCTCGGTTGGTGCCCCAAAGACCTTCGCTAATTTCTCCTGTTTCCTCTCACCAGCCTTGGTCTTCCACCTGGCTTCTTTTAAAACACTGAAAAGAGAAAAGACAATTTCATAGCGAACTAGAATTAAGAAAAACGCGGGAAGTTGAAGTGCGCCCGCGTCCTTAGGTTAAGTGGTCGGTGAGGCTGTGGTGGAGAAGGAGGAAAAGGGAGCAAACGCTCCAGCTTCCCCAGTCCCCTGCGAGGGGTCATCCCTGTACGGTTCCATGAAAAAAGGGAAACCGCGTCCAAAGTAGCCGATTCATGACGCTTCTCAGAGGTGGACGCTTAAGACCGTGTTTCCCTTTTTTCATTCCACCTCGGCTGGGCCCCAAAGAGCTTCGCTTTTTTCTCCCTTTTCCCAGGCCAGCTTTAACTCCTCCCCCGTCTTCCTACATGATGGCATCCTTCGCAAACCAACAATATGAAACCGTTTCTAGGGTCACCACAAGAACGAAACTCTTCTACTTCCTTTAAGACTGAGGAACGAATTCGTTTACCATACTTCTTAACGAATGGATCCCCGTTCTTGTTTTCATCAAAGAAACTGAACGTAAGAATGTTCGTCTCCATGTCCTCATTTTACCAGCAAATAAAGGGGATGACTCCCCTCAGATTTTATACTTTCCGATATTACAAAAAAACCCTCGATTTCTCGAGGGTTTCGACGCTTATCGTTTTGGTTTGCGTTGGCGCATTTCGACGTTGATCTTTTTCCATTTATCTTTTTCAGCGGCTTGCAGTTTGGCGTCTTCTTTTCTTGCCAAATGGGCCAGCTCTCTTTGCAGCTTGAGATAGCTGTCAAAACGGGCTTTTTCCAAGGATCCGTCCTCAATTGCTTCGCGGACGGCGCAGCCGGGCTCGCGCACATGCTGACAATCGTTAAACCGGCATGTCTCGGCTATCGTTTCGATATCGTCAAAAGCACCGCGGAAGCCTTCATCTGCTTCCCACAGCTGCAGCTCTCTCATACCCGGTGTATCAATCATCAGACCGCCACTAGGCAATCGGAACAGCTCGCGGTGAGTCGTTGTATGACGGCCGCGGTCATCGCCCTCACGCACTTCGCTAACACGCTGCATCTCTACACCGCTCAGCTTGTTAATCAGGGTCGATTTCCCTACCCCGGAAGAACCCATCAAAGCAATTGTCTTGCCCTCACCAAGATATGGCGCCAACTGCGCCAAGCCTTCTCCCTGCTCAGCGCTGACCACATGAACCGGCACCCCGATGGCAACCGACTCCACTTCCGCCAGACGGGCATCCAGATCTTCACACAAATCGGCTTTGCTCAGTACGATTACGGGAGCCGCTCCACTTTCCCAGGCGAGGATGAGATAACGCTCCATCCTGCGTATATTAAAATCATTGTTTAAGGCATTGACAAGAAATACAGTGTCTACATTGGCAGCTACGATCTGCTCCTCCACGGTGTCTCCAGCAGCCTTGCGAGAAAATTTGCTCTTACGTGGAAGCAGGGCATGAATCGAGGCTTTTTTCTCCTCGGCTCGCGGGCTAATCACGACCCAATCTCCCACAGCAGGATAATCCTCTCTGCCTGTCGCCTCGTATCGCAGCTTGCCTGTTACTTCGCCCAAGAGCTCACCATGCTCGCTCAAGAGTCGATATATGCGTTTATGTTCCAGCGTGATACGACCCACGCTGTAGCCTTGCTCGGCATAAGGGGCAAAATGATTGGCAAAATACTCATTCCAGCCCAATGTTTTCAATGCTTCCTGATTCATTACGTGATTCACTACGGATTCCCCCTGCAAATGGTTAATAGATATGGCTATGCGCCACAACCAGTCACAGTCGAATCCTCATTTTGGGGAACGGTTTTATTGTTCGCTTGAAAGGAGGATTCCTGCGACCCCGATTACTACACTCTGAACGAATTTTGTGTTTGACATATAACATCTCTCCTTTTCAAACCGAACGAACCATTCCGGTTTGGATTCATATTTCCCAGTTATTGTACCATGAATCGATGCGATGCAACAGAGTCAGTCTCCTCCGCCTCCGCCGCCATCTCCACCGCCGCTATCGCCGCCACTGTCATAGCCGCCAGAGTGTCCATCAGCATCATGGAGGCGATGGCTGCTGTCTACATAAAACGGGGTCCCACCGTCCGAGGATGAGGAATAGGAACGTCCGCTCCCGCCTTTTTTTGCTTTAGACGCCAAGACCGCTATTACGACCACAAATAGTATGACGACGATGATGAAAAATTCCATCAGCCTCCACGTCCTTTCCATAAACGAAGACAAAGTACTTGCCTAATCAAGTATATCATTTTTTGCTCGATCCAAAACCACGCTCCAATCCGATCGCTGAAAAAAGGCACATACCCGCCTGTGGGTACATGCCTCCTTTATCATTAGCGTTTACGCAACACTCGGCCAAACACGACCAATATTGGTGCCAACAAGATCCCAGCTACAACCAGTGAGGCACGTATCGACAAACGGTGACCGATCCATCCCACAGCCGGTCCACCAGCCGTCTGCCCTAATGCATTGGATTGACTCATCATCGACAGGATCGTAGCACGTACGCTGCTCTCAATATTTAAATTGAGCCACGTATCGTACAACGGGCTGCTCAGTGCGTCAATAACACCGATCAGCAAGAGAGCAGCCAGTGCGACTTCAAAGCTAGGCGAAAAGGCAAAGGAAATCACTGCCGCAATTTTTAATCCAGTCAGAACAAACATCCCTACAATCACGACGCGCTCGTTATTCACATCCAGTCGTTTCTCGGCGATCCGCACAGCAACTAAACTGAGGAGGGCGGAGACAGCCGCAATGATGCCAAACCACATTGGCATAGAGATAGAAGGAATCTGTGGGAAACCAATCTCCGAGATCAAATGCGCTTCCCGTAGTCGATCATACCCCTCCGAAGCCGCGCCGGTAAAAAGCGTCACGAGCAAAATGAGCAAGAGGATAGGTTGACTGCGTACGACGCGAGCGCCTGACAACCACGTAGAAGTCATTTCCCTTAAGTGTGAAGACGTTTCCGATCGCTCTTTACGTACAAACCCTGTCTCCTTCATAAACAAGATCAGGAATACGCCAAGCCCTAAATAAATCAGGCCCCCGATCAAATAAGGCAAGTTGGGTGCCAACGTAGACAAGCCCACACTTAGTGCAATTCCAAGAAGTGTCGCCATCAGCGAATAGCGCTTGGCTCTCATGAAAATGCTGCCGAGCTTCTCTTCTCCCACCTCATCCACGATCCACGCTGTATCCGCCCCGCTGACAAACGTATCACCTACTCCAAAAAAGACTTGGGAAAGGAGCAGCCAGACCATCACCGAAACAAACGGCAGCCATTCTTCGATCACCGGGATGATGCCTTGCAGCACAAAGCCCGAACCAAGAACAAACATGCCAATAATGACAGACAAACGCCTGCTGTACGTATCGGCCACCACACCTGTAACACCTTCGAACAGTAATACAGCCAGCTCCAGAACCATTCCGACCAATAGCAGCTCAAACGGATTTAGTCCGAGAGCAGTAATGTAGTAAATCGCATAAGTCGTAAACATCGTGGAATTGGCAAGCGAGGTCGTAAATCGCTTTATCATATAAATGTTGGTTGCATCTAAAAACATGGAAGCAGTATCCACCCTTCCGGCAGATGACACGCTTTCGTTTTCACATACGTATTCAGTTGTGTGTTACTTCCTAAACTTATGGAACTACGTACGTGTCACTCTACCGCTCGTATTTTTTCCTATCTGGACTTGCATGCTTACCAAGTAGTTTTTTAACATTTTTTTACACCTCCGAAAGTAATTAGTCTTCATTATAATAGATTTACAAAAAAAGGATAGACCATTTTTTATTGGATCGGACTCCCGTTACTCTGTTAAAATATTTAGTGTGTTGGAAGAGGGCTAAACGACAAACAGCTGGAGGTTGGTTGAATGAACGTTGTGGTTACGGAGTATAACGAAAAATGGAAGCAGTTGTTCATCGAAGAATCTCAAAAAATCAAAGATATTTTTGTCAATGAACTAATCGATATCCACCATATTGGCAGCACATCTGTTCCAGGGTTAAAAGCCAAACCAATCATTGATATCATGCCAGTAGTAAAAGACATCGAAAAAATAGATTCGTTTAATGACCAAATGACAGCGCTTGGTTACGAATGCATGGGTGAGCTCGGGATGAAGGGAAGAAGATATTTCAGAAAAGGCGGAGATAATCGCACACATCAAGTGCATGTCTTTCAGGTGAATAACGCGGAAGATATTAATCGCCATTTGGCTGTAAGAGACTACCTCCGCACTCATTTTTCGGAAGCAGATCAGTACGGGAGTTTAAAAGAAAATCTGGCAAAACAATTTCCAAAGGACATTGAAGCTTATATGGACGGAAAAGATGCGTTTGTGAAAGAGCTGGAAAGTAAAGCCCTGCAGTGGTATCTCAACAGGTAGCGAACACCGCTGCCTTCACGTTTTCCGCTATTGCGCGCTGCGTCTTTCGTCTTCCTATCAATAAAAGCTAGTCACACTTGGTTAAATGTGTGTGGACTGGCTTTTTCTTTTAAGGCGTCTTTTGGAATTGCTTGAAAAAAATGATCAGCCATGATTAAATGATCTGATTAAAAAACTTTCCTCTCAATTTTTTTGATCGGAATCGCTAGAAATACTAATAGAAATGGTGGTTGAGGTAAAGATGATTTTATCAGATAGCAACAACAGATTTCTTGAAATTATGGCACTGATCATCGGTTCTTTCCTGTTTGCCCTTGGTATTAATCTGTTTGTCATTCCCCAGCATTTTGGCGAAGGCGGCGTTACAGGCGTTACCATTATTTTGTTTTACCTTTTCCAATGGGAGCCCTGGTTGACTAGTTTGGTGATCAATGCCTTCCTCGTCATAATCGGGTACCGTTTTCTAGGAAAAATAACGACCATCTATACGGTCATTGTCGTTGCCTTCCTGTCTATTTTTTTGCACGTCACGAAAACGTGGGACATTGCCTCTCATGAACCAACCGTGAATGCCATCTTTGGTGGAGTCATCATCGGGCTTGGGATTGGCTTGATTGTCCGGGTCGGAGGGACCTCCGCAGGAACGGGTATTCTCGCCAAGATTGCGAATAAGTATTTGAGTTGGAACATTAGTTATGCTTTGTTGTTTTTTGATTTGATTGTAGTGTTTGCCTCTCTTTTCATCATCGGGTTCGAAAAAATGATGCTAACCATCCTCATGTTATTCGTGGCTACCAAGGTGATGGACTTTGTTGTAGAGGGGCTGAATCCGAAAAAGGCAATCACCATCGTCTCTCTGAAACAGGACGAACTAGCCGAGCAGATCAGTATTGAGCTCAATCGCGGGGTAACCGTCCTTACCGGCTACGGCTACTATACGAAAGAGCCGAAAGAAATTCTTTATACCGTCATTACGAAACAGGAAGTGCCAGCACTCAAGAAAATCATCCGCAAAACCGACAAGGACGCCTTTGTGACCATTCACGATGCCAGAGACGTGTTCGGTGAAGGGTTTGTAGATATTTCCAAATAGAAGTGACTGTATAAAAAAGCCGTGTAGATTCCATCTCTACACGGCTTTGTCATTGTTCTTATTATTATTACGCTTTCTTTCTGAACAGGCCCACGAGAGCGATTAGCAGTGCCAAGCCCGAGAGCACCAACGGCACGGTATTGCTGCTGCCCGCAGCACTAGCGGAATCTTGGGCAGGAGCAGCAGCTGGTGTGGTTGCCTCGCCATGACCATGTCCGGCTTCACCTGCACCTGCTTTAATCGTAGTGACGGATGCTGGTGTTTTTGAGTCTTTGTCACCTGTCCATTCCACTACTTCACCATCTGCATACGTCTGATACGCTTTCCAGGCGAGACTGCCCTCTTCTTTTGGATTGGCGCCTACGAAAGCAAATTCCATAAATTCATGGGCCTTGATTCCACCATCTGTCGCTGTCCAAACCAATGCTGTGTTGCGTCCGTCTTTATCTTTTTCGAATTCATAGCTCCAGCCCGGGATTGGTTGAACCGTGCTTACCTTCACTCCTGCTGGGAATTCCAGCTTCACCTTTGTTGTGTTTACATCCTTTTCGACAGGGACGCGAACCGTATATTTTTCATAAGCACCTGTCGTTGTCTCTTTTGGATATACGTTAACGTGCGCTCCGGCAGCTGTTGTCAGTGTTAAAACAGCTCCTGCCACCAGTAGACTGCTCATCCATTTTGCCATTTTCATCGTAAAAACCCTCCTAGTTTGATTCTGCTTGAATCGTCTCTTGTGTACTTGTGTTGTCCGTCGGGTAGCTGGTCTGACTCATCCAGAGCCCAGCCAAAACTGCCAGGATGCCGAGGATGATTTCCCAGCGTAACAGACCCGCGTGCAAGGAATCTTTCGAACGCCAACGCTTTGTTTGCAGGTACGCGACAGCCAGCATCGCACACACGCTGATTACTTTCCCGTACAACAGATAGCTCCACGTAAGCGAGCTTTGCAAAATGCTTGTCATGTCAGTCTGCACAAACAACATCAGGACACCTGTCACGACGGCCAGCCCGGCAGCCAGCGCAACCGTCCGTAAAAAGAATGCTTTAAACCCTTGATTCCCCTGCTCTGCCCGTTTTCTGGCGAGCAGCATGTAGACGAGCGCTCCCAACCACAGGGAAACGGTCAGCACGTGCAGCAGCCGCAAGAGAATCGACAGCCAGAGGGGCGTAATTCCCCAGGCGTGGCCACCAAAAGCTTGGGCACAAACCAACAGCACCCAGATCCCCACATACCAGCCAGCCATCATGTTCGGAATCGCAAGCAAAAGCAATAGCGCGAACGAGACTAGTAGCATGATCGCAAATGGCGACTGAACGAGCAGATTTCCGTCCAATTGCCACAAGGCCTTTGTTAAGGAAACAGCCGCAAGCGATTCATCGTATAAAAACCAGAGAAAGATGAGTCCGACCACCGCCAGTGCCCAACCGATCTGTCTGCCAATCCCGATAAGCTGTGCCACAGTAGGCAATCCATATCGCTGTGCTCTCCACGCAACCAGATAAAGTCCGCCACCGAGCAAAAGAATTCCTTGGGCTAAATACCGATAAACGATCAAATAGCTGGTGTCCGCTTTTTTCTCGGAAGGCTGGACTACGACAGCGCTTTTTTGTCCGATTGAAAAAGACAAACGCTCCTCGACGGGATGTCCGTCCTCCGACACCACTGACACAATCGCTGTGTACGTTCCTTCTGCCAAATCAGGCAAACTAGCATTCACCTGAGATGCATCCCCAGGCTGCAGGGCAGGAGGTTCCAATTGAATTTCGTTCCCTTCCCAGTCGTACAATCGAATGGAGACCAGATCCGGCTCCAACGTTTCCGTAAATCGCAAAGACATTTGTCCTGGATTTGTCTTCAGTACCTCGCCGTCCTTTGGCGTGCTGCTCATTAATCCTGCATGGGCCGAGGCTGTAGTCATCCCCGATGAAAGCACCAGGAAAAAGGCTAGCCAGAGCAAGGTCAGGTATCGTTTCAAGCGCAAACCATCTCACCTACTTCCATCGCCTTTTCGCTTTTTATCCTATCAAAATTGTGTCCGAAGCCATATGGCTCAATTGGGCTATTGTTGTGACGTTTTCTTGAAGGACTGCAAAAAAACCGAGACTGATTTATCCCAGCCTCGGTTCGTCTTGTTTTATCTGCCACTCTTCATTTCTGTCCAGTAACGATCGTATTCTTGCAAGCTGTCTCCAACGTCTACCAACCACTCGGCGCGAGCGATATCGGCTTTATCGAGGAAGATCATTTTGTTCGAACGGTATTCTTCACTGTGCAGCGGATACGCCTTCTCGTTCGGGTTGCTGTAACCGATCGACTCGTAGTTTTTCACGCTGACTTCTGGATCCATCAAATAGTTAATAAACTTCTCTGCCAGATCTTTGTGCTTGGCGCCTTTTGGAACGGCGAGTGTATCCGCCCAAATCGTGGCGCCTTCTTTTGGAATGATGTATTCCACATCAGGATTTTGCGCTTGGATAAACGCGGCATCACCCGACCATACTGTTCCAATCCATGCTTCTTCTGCAATCATTTTTTGCTTGATGTTGTCTGTATCAAAAGCAACTACGCCAGGTACGAGCTTTTTCAGGTCAGCAAACGATTTTTCCAGTTCACCTTTATCGGTTGAGCTGTTGGAGAAGCCATTCTTGATCAGGGACATCCCCATGACTTCACGCGGGTCATTCAGCATGATGACACGACCTTTGTACGCGTCGTTCCATAGATCGTTCCAGCTCGTTGGCTGCTGCTTGACATACTTTTTGTTGTACGCAATCCCGGTAATTCCCCATGTGTAAACAACCGAGTGCTTGTTGTCAGGATCAAAGGGCGGTGTTTGGAACGTGGACACGATGTTTTTCATGTTTGGTACATTGTCCTTGTTCAGCTCTTCCAGGAGTCCCAATTGGATCATAGTCGCTACCATGTAATCAGACGGCTGAATCAGGTCGTAGCCAGACGCACCAGCCTGGATTTTAGCCAGCATTTCTTCGTTGCTTCCATACACGTCGTAGTTAACCTTGACGTTGTACTTCTGCTCAAAATCTTTGATGACATCCGGGTCAAAGTTATCTGCCCAGCTGTAGATGTTTAATACTTGCGCTTCTTGTTCAGAGGATGAACAGCCAGCTACGGTAAATGCGAGTACGGCGGTCAGTGCGCCGATCATCAGGGACTTGAAACGTTTCATTTTTTCCTCTCAACCTCCAACTCAGTAAGTGTCTGTCTTTTGTGAAAAAGCATCGGGTTATCTAAAAATGGTATTGGCCATTTTTGGAATCTCTTCGGCGGAACAACTCGGCCACGATGACCAAAAGCACCGTACTTACAATCAACAACGTCGAGAGTGCGTTTACCTCGGGAGATACCCCACGCTTGACCAGACCGTAAATATAGAGCGGCAAAGTAGTCGAATTAGGACCAGCCACGAAAAACGAAATAATGAAATCATCCAGCGATAGCGTAAAAGACATCAGGAAGCCTGCTACAATGCCTGGCATAATGAGCGGCAAGGTGACATAGCGCAGCGTTTCCCATGGGGTCGCTCCTAAATCCTGCGATGCCTCTTCCAGCTCTTTGCCCATATCCGCTAGACGTCCGGAGATGATGACCATCACATACGGCATACTGAACGTGACATGCGCCATAATCAGGGTCGCTTTGCCCAGCTCCATATGAATCTGGCTGAACAACACCAAGAGGGCAAGTCCCATCATGATCTCTGGAATGACAATCGGCAAGTAAATCAGTCCATTGACTATATTTCGCCATTTCAGCGAGTAATGCTTGATCGCCAGAGATGCCGCAGTCCCGAGCACGGTTGCCAGCACGCTGCTGATGACTCCGATCGTCAAGCTATTTGCCAAAGCCTGCATGACCTGCCTGTTTTCAAACAAGGATACATACCATTTCCAGGTAAATCCAGTCCATACGGCATTGATTCGCGAGTCGTTAAACGAGTACAGAACCAGAATGGCAATCGGCAAATACAAAAAGACAAGCATCAGCCAGGAATAGCCAGATAATGTGTGTCGACGCCATGTTTTCATGCCGCACCCTCCTTTGTTTCGCTCGCTTTCGTTGCGCGGAAGTAAAGGAGAATAAGCAGCATGGACAACAGCATCAATACGATGGACAAAGCAGAGCCGAACGGCCAATCACGCGCTGATAAAAACTGGTTTTGAATGACGTTTCCGATCAGCGCGGACTTCGCTCCCCCCATGACGTCCGGAACGACGAACATCCCGATGGAAGAAACAAAGACGAGAATGGACCCCGTCACGACACCCGTTTTCGTCATCGGCAGGGTGACGTGCCAAAACGCCCGCCAAGGCGTCGCTCCCAAATCATTCGCAGCCTCCAGCTTGCGACGATCCATCTGCTCCAGCGATACGTAGATGGGCAGCACCATAAAAGGCACCAGCGTATACACCATCCCCAAAAGCACAGATCCGGAATTGTACAACAGCGGCAGGGGCTCCGTGATGATCCCCATGGATTGCAGGAGAGTGTTGACTACCCCTTGCGACCGCAAAATAATTACCCAGGCATACGAGCGGACCAAAAAGTTGATCCAAAATGGAATCATCACGAGCAAGAGCCAAATCTGTTGCTTGGACCGCTCCAGCCTGGAGATGTAATAAGCCAGCGGATAACCGCTCAAGATCGACAACAGGGTGGTCAGGATGGCTACCACAAGCGTGTCCCAAAATATTTGGCCGTACAACGGATCCAGGATGCGAATATAGTTGTTTAAGGTGAATTCATAGACAACTTGCCCGTATGTTCCTCTTTTTAAAAAGGACAGGGCTGCGATCAAGAGCATGGGCAAGACGAAGAGCGCACCCATCCACAAAAGGGCCGGAAGCGCGAGAAGTTTCACAGGTTTCTTGTTTAACAAGGAAGAATCACCTCGTCCGTCTGTGCCCAGCCAATGGCCACGTGCTCATCCACCTGCCAGTCGAGACCGTCACCCGCATATAGATGCGCCATGACCGTCATATCCTGCCCGTCTAAACGGATATACAGCTTCTGCAGATTCCCGAGGAACACCACATCCGTTATGCGTCCCGTCTTCTTATGCTTGTCCGTCTGTTGATCCTTCTGATACAGCTTGATCTTTTCCGGACGCACAGCCATATTCGCCCCGCCATCGCGGAAAATGTTGTTTTCACCGATAAAGGTAGCGACAAAAAGCGTCTGCGGAGTATTGTAAATCTCTGCGGGAGAAGCGATTTGCTCGATCCGTCCTTTATTCATCACCGCGATCCGGTCAGACATCGCCATTGCTTCTTCCTGATCGTGCGTTACGTAAATAAACGTAATCCCCAGGTTTTTTTGCAAATTTTTTAATTCCAGCTGCAAGCTTTTCCGCAACTGATAATCCAATGCTCCGAGCGGCTCGTCCAACAGCAAAACTCTCGGGTTGTTGATGATTGCACGAGCAATCGCTACCCGCTGCTGCTGACCCCCGGAAAGCTGCTTTGGCATACGACTACGCAGCTCTGTCAGTTGTACGTACTGCAGGACTTCTTCCAGCCGTTTCTTTTGTTCTGCTGCACTTACTTTTTTCATTTTCAAGCCAAACAAAATGTTTTGTTCCACTGTCATATGCGGAAACAAAGCGTATTGCTGAAACACCATGTTCATATCCCGCTGATAAGGTGGTACGTGGCTCAGCGGTTTTTCGTCTAGGTATATTTCCCCAGATGTCGAGTCTTCAAAGCCCGCAATCATCCGCAAAAGGGTCGTCTTGCCGCAACCGCTTGGTCCCAGCAACGTCAAAAACTCCCCTTCCTCAATAGAGAGAGAAAAAGGAGGGACGACAACCGTGTCAGCAAATCTTTTTTCAATTGTATTCAGATTAATAATTGTTTTCATTGCGTCATCTCACCAGTATGTCATTATACTCATAGTAATCTAGGTTACTATATCGTGTATGATGCATTTTGTAAACAGTTTCAAGCTCTCTCCTCTCATTTTTTGTCGTTTTTTGATGCTTATTCATCTACCCCCGCACCTGTTATATTTTCATGTCATCGATTGTGATTTTGTCCGTAGCTGTTGTTTGGACACGGAAGATTTTGCCCTCAGGAAATTAGTCCCGACCACACCGGCGATAATCATGACGGCCCCGATCAGGTGATAGTAAGCCAACTGCTCCTGAAGGAACAAAACACCTGCTGCCATGGTTACCAGGGTAGACAAATTGCCAAAGACGCTCAGCCGCGAAGCTTCCATTTTCGACAAGGCAAAATTCGTCAACAAGGAAGTCACCAAGGATGATAGCACCCCCAAAAACAAAATCGAGGCAATGAACTGTGTATGGGCAAAGGGAGCAAAATACGCGGATAAGCTGCCTTCTGCTGCGTGACGGTATACAGCCATCGCATTGAAGGATAGAAACCCTATGATGGTCACCATATACGTGACGTCTATATAATGGAAAGACTTCGTCATTTTTTTGGCCAAGACGCTATATCCTGCCAGCGAGAGTGCAGACAATAGAATGAGAATAGTGCCCATGCTGTTTCCCGTCCCCACACTCATACCCTTCATCGCAAAAATGTAGATGACACCCACGACAGACAAGAGCGTTGCCAGCTTTTGCAGCCACGTAGAAGATTCCTTCAAAAAACAAGTCGCCATCACCATCGTAAAAATCGGTACTGTCGCTTGGATAATGCCTGCTTCGGATGAAGACGTATAAACCAAGCCAAATGTTTGCAATGCAAAAAACAGCGCGGGATAAAGCAAGGCGAGCGGCAGCAAGCGAAGAATATCCCGGGCCCGGATCGACAGCCGTACCCATCCGAATAAAACGGGGATGGTTGGCGCGACAAACGACATCGTAAAACGGTGGGCCAATGTATCTGTCGGAGAAGCAATGACAAGGGCCATCTTGACGAAAATGAACGACAAACCGATGATCAATGCATTGAGTACAGCTGCTATCATCGCTTTTTGTTGATCCTTCATACGATCTCTCCTATCCAGTACGTTACGTATTGAAGACGGCCGTCATCCTTACCTTCATAGTAATGGCGCAACACTCATGCTACAATTCAAAAAAAGGCCATCTGTACCGGTACAAAAAGATCGTTGGGAGCGGGATCGTATGCATAAATATTTACATTTGCAAAATGAGTTGGAAGCGTTGATCGAGGGAATCTCGTACCAGGAAGGAGACAAGCTGCCTTCTATCCGCGATCTGGCAAAGCGCTATCAATGCAGTAAAAGTACCGTCATTCGAACGCTGGACGAGCTGGAAAAACGTCATCTCATTTATTCGGTTGCAAAAAGCGGTTATTACGTCGTGAAAAAACAAGGGACTGCACAAGAAAAAGGAGAGCGTACCATCGACTTTGCCACTTCTGCCCCTGATCCCGATGTTTTTCCATACTTGGATTTCCAGCATTGCATCAACAAAGCGATCGAAACGTACAAAAACGACTTGTTTATTTACGGAACGGCAAAAGGTTTGCCTTCGCTCATCCAGGTGATTGCAAAGCAGCTCGCGAACCACCAGGTGTTTACCAACCCGCGCAATATTTTCATCACCTCTGGCGTTCAGCAAGCCTTGGCGCTTTTATGCACCATCCCGTTTCCCAATCAAAAGGAAACGGTCCTGATCGAACAGCCAGGCTATCACCTGTTCATCGAATATTTGCAAGCACACAAGCTCCCTGTCAAAGGCATCAAGCGAACCGCGCAAGGCATTGATTTGCATGAGCTGGAGGACATTTTCCGCACGGGAGAAATCAAGTTTTTCTATACGATGCCACGCTTTCAAAGTCCGCTCGGGACCACCTATTCCCGTCAGGAAAAGCAGCGGATCGTAGAGCTGGCCGGGCAGTATGATGTTTATATCGTAGAGGATGACCACATGGCTGATCTGGAGCACGACAGCAAAGCAGACCCCATGTTTGCCTACGATCGCTTTGCTCGAACCATCTATTTGAAAAGCTATTCCAAGATTATTTTTCCTGGGCTGCGACTAGGTATCGCCGTCATCCCGGATGTACTGACAGAGTCTTTCAATCAACATAAGCGGCTCCAAGACATTGACAGCTCCATGCTCTCGCAGGCCGCTCTGGAAATCTATCTGAAAAGCGGCATGTTCGAACGCCACAAGCAAAAAATCCGCGAATCCTACCGGAAGAGATCTATGATCCTCCATGCTTCCCTGATCGAGCACATGGCAAAAACGGGTGAGCTTCTCTCTTATCAGCCGCCAAACTACCCGGGCATACACACCCATATCGTACTGGACAAAAGGGTCCCTGTGCCGCGGCTTATCAGCCAGCTAAAAAAGCGTTCGGTCCTGCTCGAGACAATTGACAAGCACTACCTCCCTGATTTCCCTCGCGAAAATATACTCAAGCTCAATGTGTCCAATGCCAAGGAAGAAGACATCAGAGAGGGTCTACAGGAGCTTGCAGATGTACTTTGCAAGATACGCAAGTGAGAGAGCAAAAAAGGCAAAAAAACCACCACGTCGAAATGCTGACGTGGTGGCTTTTGCTCAAAACTTATCAACAAGCTGTGCCTTTGGTGCTTTTCCATACGGTTTCGCCATCATTTTCTCCCACATTGGGATAAACTGCTTGATCAACGGTCCGATCGCCAGTGCCGTGACCAGTGTTCCTATTGAAACCGGCCCTCCGAGCAAAAAGCCCAGCAGCATAACCGTGCACTCAATCCCGATCCTGACTTTGCCGATGCCCCAGCCCATTCGTTCATGGAGAGCCAGCATAAAGCTGTCACGTGGGCCCGCCCCCAGTCGCGGCGAGATATACATCCCTGTACCGAATGTATAGATAAGTAGACCCGCAGCAAACAGGACACTTCGCTCTATGACTGTCTCGCCGGTAGGAATCCATTTCAGCCACATGAATAAGTCGATAAACAGCCCAAAGAAAAACATATTCAAAAACATACCCACGGTAGGCCTAATCCTGCCGATTACATAGGATGCGAGAATGATTATCAAACCCACGATTTGCGACCACATACCGATGGTCAGTCCAAACGTCTTTTGCAATCCGATATGCAGTGTATCCCACGGAGCAACACCTAAATTCGCCTCAATCATCGTTCCGATCCCAAAGGCCATAACGGCCAATCCCAGCATGAAAACGCTGTATCGAACCGTGATCGGTCGAAGCATGAACTTCCATCCCATGTTTCCTTTTCCCCCTCTTTGGGGTGGTCAACCCCTGTTTCGAATGCCCTTTATTAGGACACATAAGGGGGGGATTGGGCGAATGCGATCCGTTCTCCAAAATCAACGCCGAGCACCACGTGTTTATTCATCTGCTTCACCTTCTTTCCTGCCGTTTGAATCATTCCTCTTCTTTCATGACCTCCATTTAGAGGGGGGAATGGGGTCATGTTTTACCTCGTTTTTACCAATCGAAAGATATGTCAATTCCTTTGTCCCATATGACTGGCGACTTACTGAAAGTTGCTGCACAAATAAAATTGGAGTACCATCTTCGTGCTTTTAGAGCTTGATCTTTGCTCCCTATCATTTTCATACAAACGATCCGGCTTGTCTATTATTTAATTGAACTTCCCATTAGTTGGCTGCGTCCCGCGACTGCTCCGTCGAGCTACTCAACTATAATCTTCAATCAACAGTTAGAAAACCTGTCTGCGCAATGCCTTTTGGCGCAGCCGCGGTTGCCCTTATACTGGATAGGAATTTTATAAATTCCTATCTATAAAAAAAAGGACTCGCCCGAAGGCGAATCCTTATGCTTTCTTCACGCGGATGCTGTCTTCCTCGACATCGATCGCAATCGCGGTCACGTTTTCTTCATCAATCACCAGATCGGCGATGCCATCCTCCACATATTGCTGAATCACTCGGCGCAATGGTCGCGCCCCGAAGGATGGATGGTAGCCCAGCTCGACCAATTTTTCTTTGGCAGCAGCCGAGACGCTGATTTCCATGCCTTGCTCCTCAAGATTCACCATGACATCCTGCAGCAAGAGATCAACAATTTTAACCAAATCCTCTTTTTCCAAATGGGTAAAGGAGATGATCGAATCAAAGCGATTCAAAAATTCTGGTTTAAAGAAACCAGCCAAAGAGTCAAGAACAGTAGCAGGTTTAGGCGATTTAGCACCAAAGCCGACCTCAATTTTTCGTTCACTCACGCCGGCATTGCTTGTCGCGATAATAACGGTTTCCTTGAAGCTCACGGTACGTCCCTGACTGTCTGTCAAGCGCCCGTCCTCTAAAATTTGGAGGAACATGTGCTGCACATCAGGATGAGCTTTTTCAATCTCATCGAGCAAAATGATGCTGTGCGGATTGCGACGCACACGCTCGGTCAACTGACCTGCTTCTTCATGCCCTACATAGCCAGGAGGAGAACCGATCAGCTTGGAGACGGAATGCTTCTCCATGTATTCACTCATATCCAAGCGAATCATAGAATCGCGAGTCCCAAACAGCTCTTCTGCCAATGCCTTCGACAATTCGGTCTTCCCTACACCTGTTGGACCTGCGAACAGGAAAGAAGCGATCGGTCTATTTTTTGGCTTCAACCCTGCGCGGCTGCGGCGGATGGCCTTGGCTACCTGCATTACCGCCTCGGACTGACCAATTACCTTGGCTTCCAAGTGAGCTGTCAGGTTTTTCATTTTTTCCTGCTCATCACTTTGCAGCTTCCGAACCGGGATCCCTGTCTTCTGCTCAATCATTTCTTGAATGTCTGCTACCTCGACAAGGGAGCGCTGCTCTACCTTATCCATTTGATCCAGCTTTTCCATAATACCCGCTTCTTCATCACGCAGACGGGCTGCACGTTCATAATCTTCTTGCTGAGTTGCTTCGTTTTTCTCTTGAGTGATTTGCTTTAGACGCTGATGCAAGTCTGTCGTATCCATTGTAGAAGAACGCAGATTCAAACGAGAGCCTGCTTCGTCCATCAGATCAATCGCCTTGTCCGGCAGAAAACGATCCTGGATGTAACGATGGGAGTATTCCACGCAGGCACGAATCACGTCATCTGAATAAGAGACTTGGTGAAACGCTTCGTATTTCGGGCGCAGCCCCTGCAAAATCTCCATGGCTGCTTCGATGCCAGGCTCTTTTACCATGACCGGCTGGAGTCTGCGTTCCAAAGCAGCATCTTTTTCAATGACACGGTACTCTTTTAATGTAGTTGCCCCGATCAATTGAAGCTCGCCACGGGCCAAAGCCGGTTTTAAAATGTTACCGGCATCCATGGAGCCTTCTGCCGATCCAGCTCCAACCAACAGATGAATCTCATCGACGAATAGGATGACGTTTTTACGCTTGTGCAGCTCGGAGATCACTTGCTTTACTTTCTCTTCAAATTGACCGCGAATACCCGTACCTGCTACCAAGGAAGCCACATCGAGAATGTATACCTGTTTGTTTTTCAGCTTGGCAGGAACTTGACCTTCTGTAATTCGCAAGGCCAGCCCTTCGGCAATCGCTGTCTTCCCTACCCCCGGCTCACCAATCAAAACCGGATTGTTCTTGTTGCGGCGGTTCAGGATCTCAATCACGCGCTCGATTTCCTGCTCGCGTCCAATTACAGGATCAATCAGTCCTGCTCGCGCCGAGTCGTTTAGATTACGTCCTAGCTCATCCAGGATGCCACCACGTTCAGGTGCCTGATCTTGTGTTTGTGGCTGAAAGCCGGATTTGCCTTGATCCATCGTAGATTTCGCGAAGTCTTGTAGAAAATCGTCCAAGCCCGAGAAGGACGGGAAAGAACCGAAGCCCATGCCGATCCCCATTTTGCTCTGCAGCTTGGCGTTGCACTCCTTGCACAAATAGTATTTTTGCTGTTTGTTTTGCAGCTTTATATTTACAGAGACAGTTGCTTGTCGTTGTTTACAGATTTCACATTGCATCTGTTTTACCCCCTACATGCTCGTTATTTCTATACGTACTTTCCTGTACGCCTTTGCGAAAGGTTCAGATCCGTTTGACCATTTCTGACCTTCGTTGACTTTATTATAATCTGACCTTCTTTGACCTTCAAGAGGATTTCTTTGGAATCAGATTCTTTTGTTAGGAAAAGCTATAGGCTGGGATGTTCGCTATTGCCTCACCATACATCCCTTCCTATAATGAACAAGAGATAGATAAACGTCAGGGGGCTCTTCGATTTGAATACTCTCGCTTATGGACTCCTTGGGCTGGTAGCCCGAACACCCAGCTCCGGTTACGATTTGATGCTTCAACTACAGCCCTTTTGGCAAGCCAAGCACAGTCAGATTTATCCGCTTTTGGCGAAGCTGGAACAAGAAGGCTATCTGGAGTTCACTCGTGTTCATCAAACGGACCGACCGGATAAAAAGGTATACTCGATCACGGAAAAAGGACAGATTGCCCTGAAGCTCTGGCTCGGGCAACCAGCAGTCGAGCCGGTGGTACGAGATGAGCTCGTGTTAAAAGCGTACTGTTTGTGGCTAGCAGACGACAAAATGGCTAACTCGATATTTACCGAGCGCATGGAACACTGTCGCGAGCAGCTGCAAATGTTCGAGGATTACATTCGCGAGCTGGAAACGGAGCCAGAGGGAGTGCCTGATCACCCTGATCATCCTGCCTTCGGTGATTACATCCTGCTTTCTTGGGGTGCTCGCCGCATGAAAGACGACATCAATTGGTGCGAATGGGTAATGGAATTGCTAAAAAAGCGGAAGAAATAATTGATCACATACAAAACGAGCCCCGGAAGCGATCTCCAGGGCTCGTTTTTTCATGGCTTTTTTGGGATGGAGCATTTAAAAAGAATGTGCGTTTACTTCTTCTATAGTAGGAAGGGATGGCTGCGCTCCTTGCTTTGTTACGACCAATGCCGCTACCTTGCTGGCAAAAGTGGCTGCCTCCACTTCGTTCATCCCTTTTGTCATTCCGACAGTAAATGCAGCGGTATAGGAATCTCCAGCCGCTGTGGTATCCACCGGCTCCACGCGACACGCAGGAATGTGGACCTCTTGATCTGGCGTCACGAGAATGGCTCCCTTTTCTCCCATCGTCACGATCACACGCTTGGGACCTTTCTCCAGCAGCTTACGTGCTGCTGCCTTCACTTCCTCTATCGTCCGTACCGGCATCCCGGTCAAAATCTCAAGCTCGGTCTCATTCGGTGTGGCAGTATGAACAAAGCGCAGCAGATCACTCGCCAGCTCGCACGCTGGTGCCGGATTTAAAATGACCAGCTTGCCCATTTCAGAAGCGCGCTTTGCTACGTACCGAACAACATCGAGCGGGATTTCCAACTGGAGCAGGACGAAATCGCTTTGCTCCAGTAGAGCAAGATTTTGTTCAATGTGCTCCACACTGACAAGCTCATTAGCCCCCGGTACCAGGACGATGTTATTTTCACCATCATCACTGACATTAATAAAAGCCATCCCCGTTGTTCCTTGCCGTTTCACTCCCTCTACATGAACATTCGAATCCGTCATGCCAGCGAGTAAAGTCGTGCCATTTTCGTCGGTACCTACCATTCCAATCATAGATACGTGCGCACCCAACCGTGCCGCTGCAACCGCCTGATTGGCACCCTTTCCCCCGGGAATCAGTTGAAAGGAATGGCTGGAAATCGTTTCTCCCGCTTTGGGCAAGTGATGGACATGGGAGACGAGATCCATATTGATACTTCCGACCACTACTATTTTCATGCTTGTGCTACCTCCCTGTCTTTCCACTGTCTTTCTACTGAATCTTGTCTATGTAGAACCTGCTTCAGCAATTGCAGTTCGAGTTTTTGGCAAATATGGTATCGCTACATCCAATCGTTAATAATAACACCGTAAGTTGTGTCTTTCAATAAACCGTTCATCGTTTGTTGGCTCTATGGTATAATCAAAAGACGAGGGGAATCCCTCAATCAACCATTTACAGGAGAGGTTTGCCATGATTATCAAGTTCATTCGTTTGCGCTAATAAAAGGAACATTTCATTTTTACTCACTCATTTTTGAAACGAAACGTGTGGGTTTATTTGAATGTGCCTTTTTGCATGCCAACAAATCGAATGAAATGAGGAGATCATGATGAGAGAACAAATCCACAAAATAAATGGGATTGATATTTGCACGGAGTCTTTTGGGAATCCAGCTCACCCAGCGGTATTGCTAATTATGGGAGCGATGTGCTCGATGGTTTATTGGGATGATGAGTTTTGCCAGCGTTTGGCCGACACAGGCAGATTCGTGATTCGCTTTGATAACCGAGATGTAGGTCGCTCTGTAACGTATGAACCCGGGACTTCTCATTACACCGTAACCGATATGGCTGATGATGCTGTCGGTGTCCTCGATGCATACGGTATCGAGGTGGCCCACCTCGTTGGCATGTCATTAGGTGGGATGATTGCTCAGGTGGCAGCCATCAAGCATCCGCAAAGAGTGCTGACCATGACATTAATTGCTTCAGGTTTTTTTGGTTCCGATGACAACACGCGGAATTTGCCTTCGATGGATGAAAAGATTCTCGCCTATCATGCGAACGGAGGAGCACTGGATTGGTCTGATGACGAAGCTGTTGCGAACTACCTGGTAGCAGGCTCACGTTTGCTTTGCGGTTCCAAACATAGCTTTGATGAAAAGCGTGTTTATAAACAGGTCACAACTGAAATCAAGCGTGCAAACCATTTACTCAGCATGTTTAATCACGCCCTTTTAAAAGGCGAAGATTTCTACGAAGGCAAGGTAAAAGACATCGATGTACCGACGCTCGTCATTCATGGTACAGAAGATACCGTACTTCCTTATGCGCACGGTCTAGCACTTGCTGAAGAGATCCCTCAGGCATCGCTCATGACCCTTGAGGGGACGGGGCATGAAGTCCACAGCGACGATTGGGATCGGATCATTCAAGGTATTTTTACTCATACTTCTGTCTCGTAGAAAGCCTAGGTATTGCCTTAAAGATTGAGCAAGTAAACCAAGAAGGGTTACGTCATCGGCACGCCGATCGTAACCCTTCTTTTCTTGTGCTGCTTTTCAGGCGCGATTGTCATAGTGACAAATAAGTCACGAGTATCGTTTCAAAGGGTGATAGATGGATTTCCTTAGAAAAATGGATACACAACTTAATATCAAAAATAGAAATCCTCCAAATACAACGTAATGTATACCAATTCCTGATATAAATAATCCGCATACAGTGGCACCAATTGTTGTTCCTAAGTTTGCGGAGGTTAAAAATAATCCATTTGCAAACTCAGGAGCCTCTGGAGCTGCGGACGTAATCCAGTATTGGTTGATATTTGCTCCCATACCAGCCAAGATTCCCCAGAGTAAAATAATTAAGGACATTGGAACACTGATATGTCCCATCAAGAACAAGATGATGTAAACAGCTCCTAACGGAAAAGGAAAAGTCGATACAGATTTGAAAGCATTTTTAGTAAGCAGCTTCCCTGCGAGGATGTTTCCAATAATATTGGCCGCACCGTATATAAGTAACATGAAGCTAATGGTGTTCCAAGTCATCTTCGTAACGGTTTCAAGATACTCCGTAAGGTAACTATAAACGCCGAAAACGGCTCCATTCATAAAAATGACCCCGGCAACGGATAGCCAGGTAATTGATTTTTTTAGTACGCTTAATTGTGCACCGTAAGATAGTTTTTCACTAACAGGCATTGACGGTACAAAGAGGAGTGTGGTTATGAATACGACAGCATTCACAATAGCGAAGAATAACATTGCCATGCTTAAAGAGGTTTCAGTGGCAATTAAGCTAGTGACAGGCACACCAAGTACCATCCCTGCCGATACGCCAATAAATATTTTGGAAACCGCTTTGGGGGCTTCTTCCTTACTAACCGATGTGGCAGCTACCGTAAAAGCTAATGACACATAAATCGGGTGGAAAATGGCTGGGATCACGAGCGATTAATAATACGGTAAAGTTTGATGTGAATGCGGAGACAACGTTACCCAAAATGAAAACACCGAGTACAAGTAACATGGTCGTCTTACGATTCAGGCTTGAAAACAAAATAGGCATAGTTGGACCAGATATTGCAACAACAAGCGCAAAAAGACTTACGACTAACCCTGCGCTGGATATACTTACATGAAAGTGATCGGCAATTAACGGTAATATACCAATGACACCCATTTCAGTATTTAAAATGCCAAACACACCCGTCGTCAAAAGAAATACAAGCAAGTTATTTCCTTCAACTTTCATAATTTATCCCCTATCTTCTCTTCACTTCTCCACGTACGAACCGCAGACTACTGGTCAAACGGTACCAACAAACCACACGAACATCAAATCAATCATGCTTATTGTTACCAATCGACTCGTTTTCCATCTCTGAAGAATTCCCCGTTAGGTCCTTCAGGTCCAATCGTCGCTAACCCAAAGGATAGATTCAGCAGCTTGCTTAAGAGTTCTTGGAGCAGTTCAGCATTGTTTTTGCATGAGGGGAATTGCTGCTTGACGGATATTTTCTTGATGATTGACATCCATCAGCACAAATGAAACGTCCAATCATTCAAATCCTCCCTTTCTCGGCTATTTATCATGGATTGGGGAAAAGTTTGTACCTTATTTTGAATATTTTGCGGAAAATTATTTATTTTTTCGACCATGTTAGCAAGTAAAGGGACCCCATCATCTTTCAGATCTCGGCTTTTTGCTTCTTTTATTGAAGGATTCAAAGGTGAGATTGACAGAGAAAGCGGCAGGAATACTGAATTAAGTGAAGATGTTCTGCTGCAATATGCTGGGAACGCCTATGTAGGGGTAATTGAGTTGTGGATTCGAATGGGATACCGTATCAAGTTATGGCCAAACAAGTCGGGGTTTTGTTAGGGAGAAGTCTATAGCTCATGTATAACAAGAACGTCCCTGCCCGTGGGGCATTGACCCCGTCCGCTAAACTGTTTACCCCCTACTTGTAGAAACATGTTTGAGGCTGGTTGGGACGAGATCCCGTATAATAAAATGTGAACAACAGCAGTCCCCAAAAGATGAACAGACACCTGCCGAACCGATCCAGTAGTTCACCGACGAATGGGCGAAAAATAACGGCAGCCGTGATTGGGCTACCGTTTCTGTCTGTTATTTTCATTTACTTGAGATTGATATATTCTTCATCGGTTACGGGTTCTAACCAATCTGTTGGCCCTGGTGTAAGTGCTAAGTGTACAAACCAGCTATCTTTCGTTGCCCCATGCCAATGTTTCACATTAGGCGGAATGTTTACCACATCACCTGTTTTGAGTAATTGAGCCGGTTTTCCTTCTTCTTGATACCAACCCTCACCACCAGTAACTAACAACACTTGCCCGGCGTGATGAGAGTGCCAGTTATTGCGAGCACCTGGAGCAAAGGTTACATTCCCGATAGCTGTATTGAGTGGTGTTGGATCGGTAAACACCATTTGTAAGTATGCGTCACCGATAAAGTATTGTTCTACTTTTTGACCCAACGGGAAAATTGTGCTATTGCTTAAGTTTTCGTTCTTCATTTTTTTATCCCTACTTTCTTTTATTTTTATTATTTATTAACCAACTTGAGCTGTTGGACGAATGATCATCTCATTGATGCCTACATTCTTCCTGATGCAAGCGGACTAAATGAAATTACTCCAATGTTTTCCTCTTTACAAAGTGGCAGCATCTCCCTCTCATCTTCACGATATATGAGGTTGTAGTGATTTTCGACCATGTGACCATGAGTTGCATCCTCCTGATTTATAAGTGTCTAGCTCGGACATAATGTTTCCTGTATTTCTGAACAAAATGAACATTGATTGTTTAATCAACTCGCGTTTATAATTCTAAACGGATACAAAATGCTTGCAATAATCAGTTCCTCCCGATGTGTGGATTACTCAACAAACCATCAATAATTGCCGATTATCTAAGAGGGGACTTTAGAAATGACTAAAGTGGATAGAAGGGTACTCAAATCTCAAGCAGCAATCAAGAAAGCAATTCTTGAACTGATGGCTGAAAAAAACTTTGATGACATTACAAACCGGGATATTTCCGACAGGGCAAACGTTAATCGAGGAACAATCTATCTCCACTACATGGATAAATATGACTTGCTTGATAAGATTATCGAAGAACACATAAGCAATCTCCGTGAACTTTGCCATTCTGCATCTGATATGACTTTCAAAGAAGGAAATTATGTTTGGTTTGAATACTTTGCGGACAATCATTTGTTCTTTTCAACAATGCTAAACACGAAAAGTGCAGCTTATTTCCGTAGTCGATTCCTTGATTTAGTCGTTCAAGAGTACAAGGTTGAAGTAGATGTAACCGAAGGAAAAAATCAAGGCTTAAGTGAAGTTGTTATTCTTCAATTTTTTGGGGCAGCGGTCGTGGGGACAGTGGAATGGTGGTTCAGGAATGGAATGCCTGTACCACCTCGTGTCATTGCAGAACAAACAGGGATATTGTTAGATAGGAATTTTTAACGCCCATCCCCACTCATCCTTACAAAATGGAGCAATTGCTTTTCTTCCGACGTTGTTACAATTCTTCGATTTGAACAAAATCCTCATCCATGATTTCGTGATGAGGATTTTGCGTAATCTTGAAAGACAAGGATCAGTCAACACGTTAGAAATAAGTATTAGTCTGACCCTACAATCAAAACAGCAGTAGCCATTGAATACTCCACCGCTTACTTCCATCTTCAAATGTCATCGTCACTTCTACTCAATTCCATTCATCAGATGGTCCTTTCGGATCATCATTAAAACACCAATGCAATAATTTCATTGCTTCCTCTTATACTAACTATTGAAACCATTATCCTCACAGGTCATATGCTTACCACCAAGCTCAAATCGCCCAATCTTTAATTTGACCAAATTAGATTTTCTGGGGCAAATTTTCACCTTTTAACCATTCCCTTGATCCAAGCATATCAGGGACATATTTCTTTGTTAGAATGAGACCGCTCAGCGTATTTCTAATCGTTTCTACATCATCTTGATTACACAAAGATAAACCAGTGGATGATATTTCAATATGCTTACCGTAATGCTTTGTTAACCAGGTCAATAATAAGTTTTTCTCTTCGTCATTTAACATAGTAAACTCGGATACGATTATTTCAATGGATTCTCTCACAATACCTTCTCCTTTAAAAATATCATTCTCCATAGATTTACGTAAAGTTGATTGATACGGTTGCATAATACTGCCCTTTAGTTTAACAAAGGCTGCCGAATTATCACCGGCAGCCCATTTTTGTGTTTGTTCAGCTCTCGATACCCGATAGTTTAATGAGTATTAGTTATATCGCATCCATATTTCATATTTTCGATTTCTCGACAAATAATTTGTTGAAATTGTAGCAGCTCTCAAAAGCTAAAAAATCTCGAGAAAAGCCACTTTTAAGACGTTCAGTATATCTCCAATCGAGCGAAGCCATACATTCCAAAAGTTCTACATACTATATTTTGGTTGCAATTCACGAAATTGTATTTTATATTCATTTTAGTAATCATCTTGATACAAAAGCTATTCTTTCGATTGTTTCTGATTTGTTGTTGCTTTCCCACATTCGACAATGATCGCGGGATTAATTTTATGCAATGACATCGTACGATAATGGCAAACCCACTGAAAAGTGGCGACGCAAAGCTACAGGGGCTAAGGTGGATCGCGCGCATCCGCTATGCCAGCCAGTTACCGAATACGACGGAAGCCTCCGTCTATTCAGACCGGGGCTTTTTGTGTTTTTTAAAATGCGTTTTTTTACCTAATTTCAAGTAGGGAAACAAACCATCGATCGATAAAAATCTTAACAAACAAGGAGTTGTATTAATGAATACGGACCAGGTCAGTAAATTGCTAGCCAATAAATTTACCATTCTTAAACAGTCGGAATGTCCCAACATCGGTCTTGTTGGTCCCGTTCGGCTCCCTGTGCAATTGGAGGATAATGAAGCCGTATTTAAATGGTACACTTGGTTAAATACAGGCAATTCATTTATGGATAAGAATGATGTTCTTGAATCATTATCTCAGGCAGATCTCGCTTCCTATCAACAGTCTTCCGTGCTAGTATATGGTGATTTTGCCAATGAGGAGCATACCTTGATACGGATGCACAGCATTTGCCATACAGGAGACATTTTTGGAAGTAAAAGATGCGATTGCGGCTACCAACTGCGGCACTCCATGCGCATGATAGTTGAAAACGGTAGCGGAGCTCTCTTTTATTTGGCGAATCACGAGGGTCGTGGAATTGGGCTTTTCTCCAAATCGTTAGCTTATCTTTTGCAAGATGAGGGATGCGATACAGTAGAGGCCAATCTTAGTCTTGGCTTCGCAGATGACCAACGATCCTATGAAGAAGCCATACGTGTACTCCAAAGCTTGCGGCAAAAACCAGTCAGCCTTATTACGAACAATCCTAGAAAGCTACAGTCTTTGCGGGAAAAAGGACTTTTAACCGATCATCATATATCCATTTGGGGAGATGTATCCGAGCATAATAAACGGTATTTGGCAACGAAGATCGAAAAATCGGGTCATATTTACGACTCCTTGTTGGAGGCCGCTAAACTATGATGAAGAGTGTTAATCATATGAAATCAGACCAACATTTTATGAGGCTGGCATTGGACTTGGCAGGTACGGCCAGTGGGAAAACAAACCCGAATCCGGTCGTTGGCGCACTGATAGTCAATGACGGACAAGTAGTCGGTGCAGGTGTTCATAGGAAAGCAGGGGAACCTCATGCAGAGGTGCATGCATTCCAGATGGCTGAAGGATATACCGAAGGCGCAACGCTCTATGTGACACTAGAACCAAGCTCTCATTTCGGGAAAACTTCTCCTTGTATAGAATTAGTCATAAACTCGGGGGTCTCAAGAGTTGTCGTGGCCATGCAGGATCCGAATCCGAAGGTGGCCGGACGAAGCATTCAATTGTTGAGAGAGAATGGAATAGAAGTTGAAGTGGGTGTATTGGAGAAGGAAGCCGAAATACTCAATGAACGATTCGTGCACAATATGTCAAAACGACGGCCGTTTATCATTTCCCAGGTAGCAATGACGCTCGACGGGAAAATTGCCGCGTCAACGGGGCATTCAAAATGGGTTACGTGCGATGAAACACAGCTTGTAGTACATAAATTGAGAAACAAAGTCGATGCCATATTGGTAGGAATTAATACAGTTTTGGCTGATGATCCTCTCCTAACGACCAGACTGCCAGAAGAAAGTGGGAAGAATCCCATCCGGGTAATCTTAGACTCGAATTTGAGATTGCCCGAAGATGCCAATGTTGCCGATTGTTCGGTAGCGAAGACATGGGTAGTCACGAAGGTGGATTCTGATCCGGAAAGAGTACACATGCTGCAGCAAAAAGGAATTGAAGTTCTGTTCGTCCCTGTGAACCGTTTCGGGCTAGACCTCCATGCATTATCGGATATCTTATATCAGCGAGGTGTTACCGACCTGCTGGTAGAAGGAGGCAGCGAAGTAAATGGGTCATTCCTTCGAGCCAACCTTATTGACAAATGGATGATTTATATTGCTCCCAAAGTGTTAGGGGGACGGCAATCCTTCTCGCCGTACGGCGGTTCGGATTTAGAATTAATGGATGACGCGCTACGCGTTAAGATTCATTCTGTTCAACAAATCGGCGAAGATATTTGCATCACCGCTTATCCGAATTACAATTGTCTCATGTCCAATGACACAAGATTTGATAATAATAGCGCGCATATAATTTGAAGCAGATGTATATACGCTTCGATTTGTACTGTAACTTCTTTACGTTAATGTTCACGATAGCTCGATAAGCATGAAGAAACGGCAGTCGGATACTTAACTGCCGTTTTTCTCAACTACCGGGTAGTATGTTAAAGTGAAACAGGGCGAAAAATCTAGGATGGAATTAACTTCGCCTTTTTTTAAAAAAAGAGATTGAGCGTTTATGCTGCTAACAAATTTATCGTGCGAGATCCCTTCTTGCTTGTATTCTTTCTTCTTGCTCATGTCATCCTTCCGGTGCTTACTTTAAATTATGTCACGAAGGCTGCGAGTGTCCATTGCTTGAGCAAAGGTATCTTGTAATGATGCCATAAAAGTATCATGAACGGTTTTTGCAGGAATCACTGTATCATTCCATACTAAATCTTTGGTGGTACACGCTTCATTGAGTACTATTACTTCATAGCCCAATCGATGTGCAGTTCTCACAGTCGAATCAATACATATGTAGCTCATCATGCCACAAATGACTAACCGCGTTACAAATGGCAATCAAAAGGTGGTTCCTTCGCGGCGGAATTGCTGCGGAAGTTTATTTGGCAAATCTGGTAAGTTGGTACCTGATTTCTGTCTCTTCCTCAGCATGGACACCTAGGACTTGAAAATAAAGTCTTAGACTGGCCGCTGTTTTTAATGAACTAATGAACCCGTTTAGTTCATTATGGATTTTTTAGTTCAGTCACTTGAAATTTTGCTTTAAGGACCGGATGAACATCTTTCTTTATGTAATTCTATACAACGGGGGTAACTTACACAAATCACGAAGAGATCTCCTTAGCTAATTTAGTCAGACTAACTTATTTCCATCTTTAATGTTCATGGTGAAACGCATCCATTCCCAAACACAAAAAGCCTAACCAGCACCCCGGTCAAGCTTCCTGTGAAATCATCATTTCGCGCCCTCCCAATAACCAGATCGTGCTGCGGCAAACGTTACATCTTTCTCAGGATTTCACTTAGCGAAATCTGGTAGATTATCTTGTTATCCAGCAAGAGAAGATGTTCGCCTCTGCAATCCAGTGAGGTTGCTTTTATTTCGACTCCTCCGTCTGAAAAGATTACCTCTCGTATCCTCTTCAACGTTTTATTTGCTTTTCTTTCATATATCGTATATGTATCGTGGTTCCCATACCCGCCTCTAAACAGAACATAGTTGTCATATACAACAAACCCATCGGAACCATCCATATTGGTTTTGTATGCAGTCATGCTGTCGTTCGTGAGGTGGACAAGATCAAAATCCGTGTAGAAATAAAACCAGACGTCATTCTCGCCAGTGACGTTCATAGCGTAACAATCAGAGATGTAACCCGCTTTACCGGTCTAGGTGTAAATTCTATCTCCGTTTTCATCCCAGGACAGCAATCCAGAAGAGCCTACAGGTTCATCCCAGCCATAGTTTCCAAACACGCCCTCATCAAAATAGCTGGTCCATATTTGTCCGTTTTTGGTTACAGCCACATCCTGAATGCCGTCGCCCAGCAAAAATTCCCGAACAAGGGCTCCGTCATAGGAAAAAACCTTTCCATTCAAATCATGGGGACCATCTTTATATCTGTTGCAACGGGAGGCAACCACCAAGATCTTGTCGTCACCGATAGGCTGGGAAAAATGATAGTTCCCGGTTTGATCTTTCAAAATGACTGTTTTCCTTGAATTCCCCTTGGACAAGACTATCTTGTCTTGATGCTTGGTTTCCGTAACCGCTGGCACAAACATCCCATCGATCCTCTCAGGGTTTTTGTCTGTTCCTAGGCAGCAAATCTCCGCATCCGGCCCCAGCGAGACATGTATCACTTCATAGTCTTGAAATTCATCCGTTACATCCCATGTTGGTTGAATTTCAATCTTTTTTAGTCTTTTCCAAAAGAACATGAAAACCCTCCTATCCGTTCCCTCCCTATGTTATCATCAAAATGTGATTATCAAATTTGAAACAATTGGAAAATATTACGAGATTCTGCCTGTTACTTCAACGACAATCTGGGAGCAGCTGCCGTAGCAATCTGCTCCCTTGGACGTTCAACTAACGAACCCTGTAGTTTAATCTCAACTAGCATATAGTGTTATACCCTATCCTCCCGATATGCCTGCCTTACCCGCTCGATCTGGGCGAGGTGGTCACGGACATGCTGAACGCGCAATTCCAGCAGCTCTTTGAAGGTGTACCGAACTCCATCGGGATATTGCCCGACCCGCTCAAGCTGCTCAGGAGTTAGATTTTCCAAAAGCGGCAGCATGCTGGCCCGCAGCATTTGGAACAGGAGCAGATGCTGCTCGCAGTCCAACCGTTCATATCCCAGGTTATCCGTCCAGGCTTCCTGATCAAATGATAGCAGAAGCGGTTCTTCCTCCGCCAAAACTTTCCTCAGCCGATGTGTCGACAGGATTTCGTCATCCGTCACATGGATCACAATCTGATGGATGCTCCATTTGTTCGGTGTAGGTCGGAATCTAAGCTCTTCCTCAGACAATCCTTCAACGGCATCTCGTCCCATCCGGTCCTCTCCTCCATCATTATTTATGTAAATTTTATTCTTGGTTATAGAACGAATACCTTCTTGATTTTAACCAATAGTACGTCACCCTAAAGTGATTTCCGTAATGACCCAACCGCTCATCAGCATGGGAGATTGAATTTTGGTTATATCCAAAAGCATTAGCCTCGGTTCACCAAAAATTGTATCGCGAACTATCCGACGTTTCCATCACTTGAAAGCTGGCCGCTTCTGACCCGTAGGCGAAGCAAATGGATGATTTTAAATGCGAATATGGGGGCCAAAATAAGCAGGGTTTGATCTTTTAACTCCGTAACAGGATTTTGTTCATAGTGGCCCCTCGTGTCAAATAATTGCTTGTGCTGTTTGCTCACAGCCTTGGCCCTGTCTTTGCTTCTGCCTTTGCTCCCACATAAGCTGACCGCGATGAAAGAACGGAAAAGCGATGAAGGTCAACAGCATGAGAATGGCAAAGATGACGGGGCCTTGCCCAAAGCCTAATTGCTGGAGTAAAATCCCCCCGACCCAGGCACAAACACTTTGCCCGATAAACGCAAATCCACTGGCCCCGTAGTAAGCTCCTCGCAAATGTTCGGGAGCTATCTGGCCAATCAGCACATCTCCGATCACAAAGCATAAGATTTCACCAATCGTAAATACAACCATCGACAGTGCCAGCATAAACAGATGGTCAAACATCCCGAATCCGAATAGCCCCAAACCAAACAAGAGGCAGCCTGCCTTCAACGCCGCAAGCGAAGAGAACCGCTTCATCAGCCTGGCAAGCGGATATTGGAAGACCAATACTGACAGCGTATTGACCACGAAAAGAAACGAATACGCCTCTACCCGATCATGACCAATATATTGCGACAGTGTCGTATCCAGGTGTGAATAAGCGCCTGCCACGAATACATTACCAAGTAAAAAATAGAGAAATACTTTGTCTGTAAATACAATCCGCGCCATTTGATTCATTGTGACAGAGGCTGATTTCTCCTTCACCTTTTGCTTGTACATGATCATGAGTACCACCAGAACCAATGCATAAACTGCAAAAATAATCGCACTTACGAGAAACGGCAGCAGTGATGACGAGCTCCCTGCCCCTAGCTTCAAGCCAACTAACGGCCCGATCGCTCCACCCATGTTGATGGCAAAATATCTGGCATTAAAAGCATCTGTACGACGATCCTCTGGGGTCACATCCGCTAATAAGGCACGGGCAGTCGGCTCAAACACATTGCGGAAAAGTCCATTCAAGGCACTCAATACGAAGAAAATCCACGTATCGCTTGCAAAAGCGAATCCGATCAACACAAAGCTCCAAGCTCCCATCGCAGTGATCATCACCGGATATCTGCCCAATCGGTCCGAGAACGCTCCGCCAGCAAAGCTGCTAATGGTTCCGACCAGCAGGCTTACAGCCAAGATGGCCCCGACCATCGCTGGATCGATCCCCTTTACCTTACCTAAATAAATACCCAAAAAAGGCAGCGTCATAAAAAAACCTGTACGTGACAGGAAGGTTCCAATAATGACACCCCATGCCACCGGATGAAATCGCGCCATTCGAAACAGCTTTTTCAAAAACATGTACATCCTCCCCAATCGTCTCCCAGTCATTCCCGTTTGTTGTCTGCCGTGTTATCTTCAGTATATGGATCAACAAAAAGGGGAAAAAGGGTATGATTTGAGTGAATCACGTCACCTTTTAGAAAAAGAAAAGGGGTCCTCTATGGTAACCGTTCTACATTTTTTGGAGCTTCGCTTATTTGTAGACAAAATAGAAGTCAGACAGCCTTTTTCGATCACAATTGAAAAGCTGACTGGTATTTGGCACTGTACGCCACGATACGCCAAACTGATTGTTCGCAAGCTGTGCGAGCAGGGCTGGATAGAATGGCAGGCTGGACGCGGCCGGGGAAATACATCCGTGATGACCTTCCTTGCTACCTCCGATGAAATCCTTCTACCGGAAGTGAAACTTCGAATGGAACAGGGCGATGTAAAGGAAGCAATGGAGTTGATGAACCGTTTCGGGAGTGCCGCGAGCAACCAACTGATGGATTGGCTCTCGGAAGGAATGGGCTTCTCTACGCAAGATGATGCCAATCAGGTTCACGACACTCTGCGCTTTCCTGTATACCGCAAAATTGTCACGCTCGATCCTGGTTTGGTTTATTATCATTTCGACGCCCATTTAGCCAGTCAACTATTCAACTCTTTGGTCACCTATGATCAAGAAAACAAGTCGATCCTGCCTTGTATCGCCCATTCATGGGAAACAAGCCCTGACGACAGGGATTGGACCTTTCATTTGAAGAAAAACGTGATGTTCCACCACGGACGCGAACTGACAGCCCACGACGTCATTTTTTCACTGGATCGGTTCCGTTTGAATCCGGAACGCTTTGAATCGAGTTGGATGGTTCGAGACATTGAGCAGATGGAAGCGATCAATCAGAAAACAGTTCGAATTCGTTTAAAAGAACCGAATTACTTGTTCTTGCGGATTTTAGCGACCGTTCCTGCGAGTATTGTGCCTGAGGAGATTGTGAGACAGAATGAAGCCGAATTCGGGAAGAAACCGGTGGGGACGGGGCCTTTTCGGATGACTCGCCTCGATGAGGGCATTTGTATTCTGGAAGCATACCCCGCACATTTCCTAGGCAGACCGCAGTTGGATCGGGTAGAGGTGCTTATCTTCCCTGAATTGGAAGCAAACCGTCTAAAAGAGCCTGACTGGACGTCGGTCATGACTTCACATGGAGTTGCTACGCGAGCGCAAGCGTTAAGAAAAGCTGTCGTGAGTGGCAATAGCGAGTGGTGTGACTTGGAAACACTATTCTCTTGCTGTAACCTGCTCATCTTTAACCAACGGAAGACGGGTCCGCAAAACCATCCCCACTTCCGTCAAGCGATTGATCAGATCATTGATCGGGATCAGATGATTACCGATTTGGGCGGCGACAGGATCTATCCAGCCCGAGGATTTCGCCCGCATCACCCGTCGCTGGAAAACATGCCGGCAACTACTGCTCGTCTCAGCCGTTCAGAAATCATGGATTTGTTAAAAAAAAGCGGTTATCAAGGGGAGACTCTTCGCTTAGTGACAACCGCCTACCATGAGCCGGACGCCAGTTGGATAAAAGAACGCTGCCAGACTTTTGGCATTCATCTGGAAGTCGATGTGAGAGATCAGTCGGAATTCGCCACTCACGATGCCCTGCCGGAGCACGACTGTCAATTGTTTGGAAACGTATTTAGCAATGATGAAGTAAGCGAGCTCGAGATGTATTTGCAAAAAAATTACTTCCTCCCCGCTTTTGACGAGCAGTTGTCAGAGAAAATCAATCAAGTCGCGTTGTCAATCTTTCGGGAACCAAATGAGCAGGAACGACTGAGGCGGCTTGCGCAGGTGGAGGCTCTCATCCTCGAAAAGCATTTTGTCTTGTATTTGGTCCAAAAGAAATCCCAAACGTCTTTTCACAAGTCCGTTCGTGGAGTGACGATTAACTCCTCAGGCTGGCTCGATTTCCATAAAATCTGGTTTCATCCACAAGCATTGCGGGAAGAAGCAAACTGACAGCTCGCAAAAAAACCACTGCCGTCTCTGACAGTGGTTTCCTATGTTCTTTCGCGGTAAATTACTTTCGGTAAACGTTATTTCCCGCCACGTACGTCATGGTTACATCAAACCGTTCATCCAAAACTGCGATGTCTGCATCATAGCCCGCAGCGAGACGCCCTTTTCGCTCTCCCATGCCCAAAATGGTCGCAGGCGTATGCGAGGCCATCTCTACCGCTTCCGGCAAAGGAACTCCGCTTAGCGTCACCATGTTCCCCACCGCACGGTTCAATGTCAGAATGCTCCCTGCAAGCGTTCCATCGGTCAGCTTAGCCTGATTGTCGTGCACGTGCACTTCCTGTCCGCCCAAATCGTACTTTCCTTCGCCCATGGCAGCAGCCCGCATGGAATCGCTGACCAACGCGAGACGTTCAGCCGTTTTGACCCGGTACAATATTTTCATCACCGCAGGGTGTACATGAATTCCGTCTGCAATCAGCTCTGTACTCAGTTGTTCGTGGTACATGGCAGCTCCAACTACGCCCGGCTCCCGGTGATGCAGCCCCGTCATCGCATTGAAACAGTGAGTGAAATGGCGGACACCTGCATCTACTGCCTGCGCTGCCTGCGCGAAGGTCGCACCGGAATGACCAGCCGATACGATGACCCCTTTGTCTTTTAACCACGCAATAGCCTCAAGTGCCTCTGGCTGCTCGGGTGCGATCGTGACCACTTTCATCAAGCCATCTGCAAGCTCGTACAATCTGTGCACCGCGCCAATCACTGGCAGCGAAATGTTCTCTTCCTTTTGTGCCCCTTTATAGCGAGGGTTGATCCACGGTCCTTCGAGGTGGATCCCTACTACCTGGGCACCCTGCATCCCCTGACGACTGACCTTCGCAATGTTTGCCAGTACTGGCTCCAATTCTTCATACGGCGCTGTCATCGTAGTGGCCAAAAACGACGTCACCCCAAATCGCGTCAGAGCTGTGGATATCGCCTGTAGAGATTCTGGTGTCCCGTCCATCGTGTCGTATCCGTCAATTCCGTGCATGTGAATATCCATAAATCCGGGACAAATCCATCCATCTACTGAGACGACCTGTTTCGGCATCACATCGCTGTAGTCTTTTGCAGCGCCGGCATAGCGAATCGTTTTTCCATCTACCACAACGAGGCCATCTTTTATTTCCTGGCCATCTGCTATTACTGCTCCCTTAAGAGCAAATCCCTGGTTCATTTTTCGTTCCCTCCGCGACGCTGCCACCCGTTTTTTCTCGTGATAGGGCTATCCTGCGACAACCCTTTCCACATGCGTCTTTCTCATCCTATTGTACCTTACTTACAGGACAAAAACAGAATGGAATTTCACTTGAGGGGGGAAACAACATCGCGAATACGCGCTTGAAAATCTAGCAGTACGGCTTCCTTGTTTCCTTCTGTTTCAATTACGTCGGCTAAACGGCGTACATGCTTTTCCTCCGTCCATTCCCTTTGTCTGGTTCCGTAATATTTAGATACTTGCCCAAAAAACAGATGTGGAAAGAAAACATCTGCCGTAAGTACCGTGTATTGCTCCTTGGTTAAAGGATTCACTTCTTGATAAGCCTTCATCATTTTCATCATACTCGCAAAATCCCATTTTTTCTGCTTTCTCATCACTTTATTCAGGATTTTTCTCATATCGCGAACGGGAAGATCAATCGTTAAAGTGTCCATGTCAAACACATGAATGTTTCCATTGTCATCAAGAGCAAGATTTCCTGCTGCAAAGTCTTGATGACAAAGCGTTTTTTTTGCTTTGGTTTGCTCTACCCACTGCTGGTAACAAGATTGGTCTAATATAGAGATGGCTCTCCTGCCCTGCTTGAGAAAAAAGTCGACATGAAGGAGAAACAACCTGTCAAATTCATTGATTGTCTTGGCATTGATTCTATCTGCTTTCCACTTTTCTAGTTCATCGCATCTTCTTAGAAACTCCGCTTTCCAGCTCCCCAACAGGCAAGAAGGATTGATACCGGGTGGAATCGGGATGTCAGTTGACGCCTTGTGAAAGTGTGCCATCGCCTGCATAATCTTTACCAGCTGTGTTTCATTCTTGTATGTAGGCTTTTGACCGTTAACGGCTTCAAACGCCACATAAATGTCTCCTTGAAAAACAACGTGATCTTCTCCCGTTTCTGTCCTGATGACTCCTGGTGTAAGTACCCCCTTCTTCTTCAAAGAACCGATCACATGAATCATGAATGCAAGATATTCTTTGTCGATTGGTATTTTCTTCAAAATCACCCTTCCCGTATCCGTTTGAATGGACCACACCGCTTTCTTTCCTTTATCCGAAAGTAAAGACACTTTTTTTATTTTCAGCGGATAGTGGGCGATTACCTGTTTGGCAGCATCCATGGCCATGCTCCTTTCCAAGGTTTTCTATACTTTATGAATGGCTTCTATAACAAAGCACCCATTCCATTTCAGAATGAGTGCTACTTGGGTGGACATCGTATGGCTCTGCATTACTTTATCGATCTAGAAAACCGGTGTAGCACCTGCTGTGTCTCTTCTACCAACTGCAACATAAGATCAGTCGCACTCATCTCTCTGCCAAGCGCTGCGGCCTGCCCGGCCCACATCGACAAATATTCGCTTTGCTGCTTTTTGGCGGCGGCTGCTCGTATATCCTTGGTTAATGCATTTTGTACAGGGTACGGGGGAAGCTCATCCTCAAAGGGGGCGAGCTTGGTCATGATTTCATTCTGTATGCCTCTTGCCCACTTTCCGGAGAAGGCGCGGGTCATTACCATCTTCTCGTCGTGGGACTCAAGAATGGCTTGCTTGTGCAAAGGATGTGCTCCACTCTCGATACATGTCAGAAATGCCGTTCCGAGCTGCGCAGCTTGTGCTCCCAACGCAAATGCTGCTGCAATGCCACGCCCATCCATGATCCCTCCAGCAGCAATCACCGGGATGCTAACGCGATCCACGATTTGCGGAACAAGTGCCATCGTGCCGATGAGATTGCTCGGTGAATCTGGGAAAAACGAGCCGCGATGTCCGCCCGCCTCACTCCCCTGCGCTGCGATCATATCAACCCCGCTCGCCTCTAAGGCTACCGCCTCGCGCACTGTGGTCGCCGTACCGATCACCACGATTCCCCGCTGTTTCAGCTCTGCCAGCCAGCGACCATCCAATATCCCAAAGGTAAAGCTAAAGACTGGTACCTCTTCCTCCAAAACCACCGCCATCTGCTCCTCAAACGCCTCAGAATACCGGGTCACCTCGGGACCCTGCGGGATGCCTAATTGCTCTCGCACCTCATTCATCGCTCGGGCAACATCAGGCGCTACTGGCTCGCTCGCATCAAACGGTTCGGGAATAAACAAATTCACCCCAAAAGGCTTGTCGGTCAGCTCGCGAATCGCCTTGATCGCTTCTCGAATCTGCTCGGCAGTCATGTAACCGGCACCTAATGAACCGAGTCCACCCGCCTCAGAAACAGCCGCGACCAGCGCTGGTGTTGTCACTGTGCCAGCCATTGGCGCCTGAATAATCGGCCACTTTATTTGCAGGCGTGACGTAATTGAATTGGACGACCACATGCGGCATCTACTCCCCTGTTTTTCTTTTCCTTACATAAATGATTCATCCGATTGGAGCAGTTCCAGAAAATGAGCCAATACGCGAGCAGTCATGCCCCAAATTACTCGTCCGTCAATCTCATAAAACAAATGCTCCACTGTACCAGATCGCCACGGATACTCTTTGCCACCCGGTATCAAGTGAAAAGGAAAATCTTCTTCTGGCTGTGTAGATACCGTAGAGCGATACGTAGCAGGCTGCGTCGCAAGCAGCGTATGTAGAGAAATGATAAAAACATCGCCGACCTCATCGGGATTCGGCTTCATATCCGAGACTCCTTCTATATAGCCCACGAATGGATAGATCGTAGCAGAGCCAGGTCCCATCAGCATGTCCAGCGCCCCCACATAGTGGATTCGACTGAGCGGCAAGCCCAGCTCCTCACTTGTTTCACGACGTGCCGTCGCCCAGCGCGAGTCATCTTTGTCTTCGGCTCGTCCTCCCGGAAAACAGACCTCGTTGGCTTGTCTGCGCATGGTACTTGCACGCGTTTCAAACAAGACGCCCAGCTGCTCGTCTTCCATCTTGACCAGCGGCAGCAGAATACTGAAAATCCCCATCCTTTTCGAGCCCATAATACCTGCCTCACGCTTTTGGAAAATATCAGCAATCCCTGCTAGAACTGAACCATCAGAGGTAGCTATGCTGGGTGTCGTTGTCATATAGTTGGATACCTCAATGAGGTTTTGGTCCGGGTCACGCAGATAGATAGAGAGAATAGGTCCAGTCGCCCCTGTCTTTTGGACCGGTCCTTCCAGAATGGGAACACCATGTGAAGTGACTCGCTCAATCATCTGCTCTATTGGTACCGATGCGATCAGGCAAAGATCAGCCGAGCCACTGACGGGATTCATCGCTTTCGGCTCGAACTCATGCCCGATCTGATGCAAGTTTATTTTTTGCCGGCCAAACTGAAGCGCTTTTCTACCCGCCCCGAAGGTGACGGTCTGCATTCCCAGCACCTGTTCATAGAAGCGACAGGTTTCTTCCATATCTCGTACCGTCAAAACCAAATGGTCCAATCTATCAATCAAAATCCCCACTCCCTCCTAACTGCAAAAGCTCTTATCGTTATTATAGCAAACCCTAATTTCCTCTTCACGCTCTACAGCCTATGACAAAGCGAGCATCCTCCTGCCATCCAGACCGGAAAACGCTCGCCTCATGTTGTTCGTCCTCCAGGCACGCATACAAAAGCAGCTTTCTGTCACCGCGAGGCAACAGGTCGTCCATTCTAGGACTTCGTCCGTGCGAGTAAGTACAGGAAATAAGGAGCGCCGATTACTGCTACAACGATACCCGTCGGAATCTCGGATGGCTGCAGGATCCAGCGTCCAATCGTGTCTGCGACAATCACGAGCAGCGCACCCGCTAGGGCAGCCGCGGGCAGAAGCATTTCGTGCTTGGGACCAACTAATCGGCGAGCCAAATGCGGACCTATCAACCCTACAAAACCGATACCGCCGCTCACTGCGACACACGATGCAGCGAGTCCCACAGCCGCAGCCAGCAGCTTCACCTGCTCTCTCGACACAGGTGCCCCCAGACCTGTAGCGAGCTCTTCTCCCAGATTAAGCACGTTCATGACACGGGCTTTGAAAAAAACATAGGGCAGAAGCAATACAATCCACGGCAAAAGCGACAGGACAAATTTCCAGTTCGTTCCCCAGATGCTTCCGGCGAGCCATGTCGCGACAAATTGGTACTTTTCAGGGCTCAGCTTCAGCGTTAAGACAATCATCGCGGCACTCATTCCAGCCGCAACCGCAATCCCCGTCAACAAAATACGAATGGGAGACAAGCCCTTGTGTCTCTTGTAGGAAAGGATGTAAATCAGCGCTGCGGTCAAGCTCGCTCCTACTAAAGCCAAAACAGGCAGCAAGAACACCGGAGCCGCAGCCGTGGACGGATAGAACGAGATGAACAGCATGACCATCAATCCAGCTCCAGCGTTGATTCCCAAAATTCCCGGGTCAGCCAAGGCATTACGTGAAATTCCTTGGATAATGCAGCCAGATACAGCCAGTCCCGCTCCAATCAAGATCGAAATGACGATCCGCGGCAACCGGAAGTCAAACAGGATGAGATTTTGTTTATCTGTCCCCGATCCGAGCAAAGTCATGAGCAAATCGGCTGGAGACAAGCGAATGAACCCCGTATTCATACTGATGATAAAAGCGATCAAAATAAGGATTCCCAACACCGCCATGACAGCGAAGCCTCTTTTTCGCTTGCGGGCATCTACAAAAGCAGTGACTTGTTGCATGATTACATCTCCCTTCTTTCTTTACGTGCCAGGTAAAGGAAGAACGGTACGCCGATCAGCGCAATGAGTGCCCCGAGTGGAGTCTCGAAGGGCGGATTCACCATTCTCGCTGCCAAATCGGCAAAAACGACAAGCAAACTCCCCAATACCGCTGAGCAAGGAATGATCCAGCGGTAATCCACGCCAACCAAATAACGGGTCAAGTGAGGAATAATCAGACCCACGAATCCTACTGCCCCGACAACCGACACTGCTGAGCCCGCTAAAATCAGCACGATGATCATCCCAGCGAATTTAACCAGCAAAGTGCGCTGTCCAAGCCCTTTGGCGATGTCTTCACCAAGACTGAGCATCGTGATGGAGCGCGATAGTGCGATTGCTCCAAGAAGCGCGGCAAAAACCCAGGGAAACATTATCTTAAGCTGGAACCATTTCGTACCTGCGACACCACCTGCGTACCAGAAAGCGAGGTCCTGCCCAATCTTGAAATATAGCGCAATCCCTTCGCTAAGCGCAGACAACAGAGCACTTAATGCCGCACCAGCGAGGACCAGCCGCACTGGCGTTAATCCGCCTTTTGCCATCGAGCCAATTCCGTAAACAAGTCCGGCGCCGACACCCGCTCCCAAAAAGCTATACAGGATCAGGTACATAAATGGCAAGCCAGGGAAGAAAGCAAAGCAAAGAGCCAGAGCAAAGCCAGCACCCGCATTCAGTCCTAATAAACCAGAATCAGCCAACGGGTTGCGTGTCATTCCTTGCATGATTGCACCTGCCACGGCAAAGCTGGCTCCAACCATCGCCCCGCCCAATAAGCGAGGCAATCGGATTTCCTGAATAATCTGGTGCTGCGTCAAATCCGGCTGAAAATGAAAAATGGCGTCCCAGACGACAGAAAAATGGATGTCAGCCGCCCCAAATGAAACAGACAAAAACATCCCTACTAGTAAGGCCAGGACCCCGCTCGTCAAAATCAGCGTGGCCGCCCAAGGACGAGAGCGCAGCTTGACTGGCTGCGCTATTGCTTTTTCTTGCATGGAATGCGCATGTTGACTCATACTTGCCCCCTTTTTCATTTAATCGAGAATGATTATCATTTTTATTATAATAAAAAAAAGAAAGCTCATCAATCATCGTTGAGAAGCTTTCTGCCTTTCTTTTTTGCACGACTCGTTTTTCTTATTTGACGAACGTCGTCGGTCTTCATCAGTCCCATGTTCCATTCGATGGGAACAGAATAATATGGTCCACATTGATCGCGGGAATCGCTTCTTCCGTTAGAATGACTGGACCTGTTCGTCCCGGACAGTGATGAGCTGTAATTTTATGTACGCCCCGTCATTTGTAAACTTTCTGCAGCCATTGATCGACGAGCGAAGAAGGGGGAATTGATGGGTGGCTGATAAGGCGGGATCAGCATGAAAAAAGCGGAACCTCGCCTCGTGTACGAGACTCCCGATGTGGCAGGAGTGTCCGGCACGGTAAACGAATGTTCCGCTTTTGAGGTTACAATTCCTCTGCAACCATCCAGGTCACATGTTTCGACTGCAAATCCGAATTCCATTCTTCTGGAGCGGGAGCGTCACTGATGACGATATCGACCTCTTTCAGATCAGCCACCTTGCACAATGTACTGATTCCGATCTTGGAATGGTCCGCCAAGACGATGCTTTCATTGGCATTCTCGATAAATCGCTTCGCCAGCTCTGCCCGCTCAGGATCGTAGCAAGTGAGACCCTTGTGGAGCAATAGCCCGTCCATCGAAAGGAACGCCTTGTCTACATAAAAAGACTTCATCATCTTTTCCGCAAAAGCTCCTCCAACCCGATGGTGCTTGGCATTGACTTTTCCGCCCAAAAAGTAGACTTCTGCGTTGAGCAAGCCATTGTTTTGATACTCGATCAAGAGGTTTAGTGCCGTAATGGAGCTGGTCAAGATCGTTAAATCCTTTTTGGTGGACAAGAAGCTGATCATCTGCAAGGGAGTTGTGCCTTCGTCGATGACGATCGTATCGTTGTCCTGCACAAGCTCTGCCGCTACCCGGCCGATCCGCTTTTTCTCTTCCGCCCTCATGACTTCCCGACTGAGATGAGATGGCTCGGAACGCTCTACATTCAGCTTCACTGCCCCGCCGTATACGCGCTTTAACTTTTTCTCTGCTTCCAGGTCTTCCAAATACCTGCGAATCGACTCTGAAGAAACCTGCAGCTTCTCCACCAACTCATTGGTTCTCACCTTGCCGTTAGAATTCACCAACTGCAAAATGATCTGCTTACGCTCTTCTCCGAACAACGACACGCCTTTTGTCCCCCTATTTGTTCTGCTGTCAGATCCACAACATGCCAAAAAACAGATCTGACGCGGGAGTATCCATAAATTTCTGTTTCTTTCTCTTCCTTAAATTGTAGAGGTATTGGGGCGTACAATCAAGGAGCGATCTACCAGAAGCGATTCTCTTCTATTGCTGCGAGCAGGCGCTCCATATCTTCCGCGTACACTTCGCCAATGTTTCCAATCCGAAACGTATCCGCTTGCGAGATTTTCCCCGGGTAAATGACGAAGCCTGCCTGCTTCAAGCGTTCATATAACAGCTGAAACGAAAACGCTTCGCTCTCTGGGTAATAAAAGGATGTGATGAATGGCGATTGCGACTCTTTTGACAGCAGGAGACGAAACCCTAGACGCTCCATTCCTTTGGACAAGATTTTCTGATTGCGGGCATAGCGCTCGTACCGCTTGGCTACGCCGCCTTCTGCGAGCAGCTCCTGCAGGGCTTGATCAAATGCGCGTACAACGTGGGTAGGAGAGGTATACCGCCACTTTCCATTCTGCTCCTCCATCGTTTGCCATTGATCATACAAATCGAGTGAAAGCGTGCGTGCCATCCCTTTGCAGTTCGCCAGTGCATCTACTCTGGCAACGACAAAGCCAAAGCCAGGCACGCCCTGGATGCATTTATTGGCACTCGAGATCAGATAGTCAATCGAGAGCTTGGCCACGTCCATCGGAATCCCGCCAAAGCTACTCATTGCATCCACAATAAACGTTTTTCCGTAACGCTTGGCTGTTTCGCCGATTTCGTGAATGGGATTGAGCATCCCCGTCGTCGTTTCCGAATGAACGACCGCCACATGCGTGATCGCAGGGTCGTCTTCCAGCATGCGTGCCAACGGTTCTGCTGATGCGCGCTTCACTTCTCCGAAATCAATCACTGCTGTTGCGATTTTGTGCACCTGAGCCATTTTCACGATTCGGTCACCGTATGCACCATTGGTCAGCACCAGCAGTTTGCCATCAGCGGGAATGACACTGCTGATGACTGCTTCTACACAAAAGGTTCCGCTTCCCTGGACAAGCACAGTCGTGTAATCCTCGACTTGATCGGTCGCCAGCGCCACGAGCTTCTCCCGAATGGATTGCACCAGATTATTGTAATCCCGATCCCAGGTACACCAGTCTCGCATCATTGCTTCGCGAACGGTACGCGACGTGGAAAGAGGGCCTGGCGTAAGCAGCAAATACGGGTTGTCAGTTGTTACTTGTTGATTCAAAATGTCTCATCCCTTCTGACGATATGCGTAAATCGAGAAAATGTTATGGCCGCTCTCCTGCTGATTGGCGCATATTGATTTTGGCCAGTACTTCGTCTAGTCGTCCGATCTCTTCAATCACATAATGAGCACCTGCCACCAGCAATCGCTCGGATGCTTTTGCTAATCGCGCGTCCAGCTCATCTGCCGCCATGCTCGCTACCTCGTCTTGGGACAAGCCCAGCTCGCTTCCGCCCTTGAGGACGCCTACGGTCCACATCCCGGCGTTTCGCCCTTCCTGCATGTCGCTCGTTGTGTCGCCCACCTTTACTATCTCGCTCATCGGATATACACCCAAGAGCATCGCATTACGGTAGCACATCCATGGATATGGCCGACCTGCCGGCATTTCGCTTGGCGTAACCAATACATCAGGAGCGTAGCCTTGCTGTTTGGCAGAGGCTGTCACGATTTCCATCATCTCGCGGGTGTAACCGGTAGTGGAGCCGATCTTGATCCCCTGCCCACGCAACCGTTCTGCCAGCTGGATAGCACCAGGTACAGGTGTGGCGTACTGATGCAAGGTCTCCATCAGCATCGGCTCAAAGTCAGCGTACAGCGCATCCACATCCGCTTCATCCGGAATCCGTCCGTATTTTTCCTGCCACTGTGCTGCCACACGTTCCATGCGGCATAAGGCCTGAATATGATCACGCTTGAGCATGCCCATCGGTTCCCGCGCTTCCTCTGCAGTCAGCTCGATCCCTCTGTTTTTAAATACTTGTAAAAAAACGGCTAATGGAGCGAAACAACCGTAATCCACCATTGTTCCTGCCCAATCAAATACAACTGCTTTCATGACTATGCCACCTGACCTTTCTCTTGGTTGGACGACCATGCAGTGCGTTTTTTGATGCGAGCTGCAAACCATTCTGCGCAAGCACGTGCGATGATGTTCAGGACGACGATCAGTACCGACATTGCTGCTGCTGGCGCTACGTCACCAGCGTCATCCATATTGACAATCGAGACAGATGCCAGCTTGAAGTCGGCTGCGTAAAGAAAGACTACGGCTGAGATCGTGACCATGGAGTTGATAAAAAAGTAGACTGCCATTTCGATAATCGCGGGCATACACACCGGAATTGTTACTCGCCAAAAAACCTTTGCCTGCGAGATGCCCATCGACTCTCCCGCCTGTTCGAACTCGGGATCCAGCTTTTTCAATGCGCTCGTTGCCGTGATGAACCCAACAGCGAAAAAGTGAATCACATTGGCGAGAATCAGAATCCAGATCGACCCGTACAAACCATGCAGCGGATTGGCCGGATTGTTGAAAAAGAAAATGTAAGCAAGTCCAATGACCAGCCCAGGCAAGGCCAGTGGAAGGATCGAGAGAAAATAGCCTGCTTGCCGAAGTCCCTTCCAGACGTTGGACTTTTCGATCGTATAGGCGGTAATAAATGTGACCACCGTTCCCACGACTGCTGTCAGAAGGGCGACAACGATACTGTTCCACAAGGGAGCCATGCCTTCTCCGGCCACATTGGAAAAATCGTAGTGATCCAGGCCCAGGGTGAGATTATACGGCCACACCTTGATAAAGGAAGCAAGCACGACCGCACCCATGAGCAAGAGAATGAATCCGCTCACACACAGGCAAACGAGGGAAAACAGCATGTCGCGAAAACGATTTTCTTTCATTCGGTATGGCTTGGATTTGGCGGTAACGGCAGCATGCTGTTTGCGCTCGACGATTCGGTCCACGACAAAGGCAGCGAGCGCTGGAATAATCAATAGCAGCCCAACTGTTGCTCCCATTGTCATGTTTTGCTGTCCGATTACCTGCTTGTATACATCCGTTGCGAGAACAGAAAACTGTCCGCCTACTACTTTGGGTGCCCCAAAATCGGTGAACGACAGTGTAAAGCAGACAAAGCAAGCGCTGACGATTCCGTATTTGACCCCAGGAATTGTGACGGTAATAAACTTGCGCCAGTTGCCTGCTCCGAGCGTGTCCGCCGCTTCATACAATTGATAGTCAGCAAAAGCGAGTGACACGGCGAGAATCAGATAAGCCTGCGGGAAAACATAGACGATCTCTGCCAAAATGATTCCGACCGGACCATACAGATCAATATCCCACTGAAACGGGAGCAATCCGAAGATGCCAGTAGTCACCAGCCCCTGATTACCAAACAGGTAGGTCAGGGCGATGCCATGCATCATGGTAGGCGCGAAAAGCGGCAACAAGGCGATCGATCGGAAAACACCTTTCCCCCGGATGCCACTGCGCGTCAGTGCATAAGCAAAGAGAAAAGCGAGCGTCACAGCAATGAGCGTCGTCATTGCCGATATATACAGCGTGTTAGTTAGGGACTGCGACAATGCTGGCGTGGAAAAGTACGTGACGAAGTTGTTCAGCCCGACAAACTTTCCGGTCTTGTCGTAAAAGGCCTGCGAAAATAACTGTGTGAGTGGCAGCAGTACGCTTACTGAAAGGGCGACAACCACAAGAGTAATCAGCCATTTTTGCATTGACTTGCCCGTTTGTCGTGATCCGGTTGCATACATGCTGCTCACCCCCGTTCCTTGGCAGCTGCCGCAGTCTGTTCAAAGGCAAGCAAGTTTTCCAGAGGAAACTCCAGCCACACCTTTTTGCCTCGCGACAGTCCGAGCCTGCGTGCATGTGCCGCGAGCAAATCTAGCGTGAGAAGCTCCCCATTGTCCTGTCCGTTCTCATCCTGCCACTGTAAAAAAATCCGGTAAAAAGCCCCGCGAAACTCTAGCTCGGAAATGATGGCAGGAATGCCACACTCCGACTCATGCTCCAAAATCTGGACGTGCTCTGGTCGAATCGCAAGCAAATCCTTTTTGTCAGCAAAATGATGGTCAAGGCGACTGTTTTCAAAGAAATTGATTGCCCCGATAAAATCAGCCACAAATGGATTCGCTGGAGCGTTGTACACTTCTTCTGGCGTACCTACCTGTACGACCTCGCCATGATTCATCACGACAATCTTATCCGCCATGGTGAGTGCTTCATCCTGATCATGGGTAACCATAACCGTAGTCATTCCATATTGCTCATGCAAACGGCGAATCTCCCGTCTCAGCTTTTGTCTCACTTTTGCGTCCAATGCGGACAAAGGTTCATCAAGCAGCAATACTTCAGGCGAGAGGGCGATCGCCCTTGCCAATGCGATACGCTGCTGTTGTCCGCCGGAGAGCTGGGCGGGATATTTGGCGGCGGCATGAGAAAGATCAACCATGTCCAACGCCTCTTCTACCTTGGCTGCAATCTCTTTTTTCGACAGCTTTTTTTCTTGCAGACCAAACGTAATGTTTTCAGCGGCTGTCAAATTGGGAAACAACGCATACGACTGGAACATCATCGCGATGTTTCTTTTTGCCGGAGGCAGGGAAGTAATTTCCCTGCCATTTACGATCATCCGGCCTGTTGTAGGCTGCTCCAATCCTGCCAGCATTCTCAGTAATGTCGTTTTTCCGCAGCCACTCGGACCGAGCAGACAGACGAATTCATTTTTGGCGATTTCGATGGAGACGTGCTCCAAAGCGGCAAACAACCCGAAGCGTTTACTGACCCCTTGAATGGATAGATAGGATTGTGTCATGCTGTTCTCCTCAATGCTTATTTAGGTTCGCTCTTGGTTGCGTATCGTTTTTCCCACTCTGCCAAGAGGTTCTCACGATTCTCTGCTGCTTTTTTCAAATCCAATTTGATCAATTGCTTGATCGGGTCTACCGCGTAGCCTTCTGGAAGAGTCGCCCCTTCTTGCTTCACACTGACGATGGCAAAGTTCTGGTTGTATGCTTTCATCACTTCATCCGAGATAGCCCAATCCAGGAACAGCTTGGCTTCCGGTTTGATCTCGGCCTTTTTGATCAGGGCATTCGCTTCTACGTCCCAGCCTGAACCTTCGGACGGGAAGACGACTTCGACTGGTGCACCCTTTTTCTTCTCTGTAATCGAGCGGTAGCCAAAGGAAATTCCGATCGGATATTCTCCTGATGCCGCCATTTTGGCTGGCTTGGAACCAGAGTGGGTGTACAGTGCCATATTTTCATGCAGCTTGTCGAGGTAAGCCCAGCCTTCCCCTTCCCCTTTCAGTTGCATGATTCCGTTGATCGTCAACAGTCCGGTTCCCGAGGACGCCGGATTTGGCATCACGATCAATCCTTTGTACTCTGGTTTGATCAAGTCTTCATACGTACGCGGGATTGGCAATTTTCTTTTTTCCAATTCCGTGGTATTCACGGCAATAGCGGTCTCCCATGCGTCGATGCCTACCCAGCTGGCTGGCTCTTTCGAATCTTTGAACTCTGGTGAGACGCGCTCGATTCCTTTCGGCGAGTAGCCTTCGAGCATTCCTTGCTGATCGAGGACCAGTAGGCTTGTTGCAGCTGTTCCCCAGACCACATCCGCTTGTGGATTATCCTTTTCTGCCAACAGCTTCGCCGTGATAATTCCGGTGGAGTCCCGAACGATGTTTACTTTGACATCCGGGTACTTGCTTTTGAATGATTCCAGATACGTTTTGATCTGATCATCCTCAAGTGCAGTGTATACGGTGATCGCTCCTGATGGTGTTGCCGCTGTGCTTGAACCGCCGGCTGCATTTGCTTGTGTGTTTCCTTGGGACTGTGGTGCTTGTCCACATCCTGCCAGGACTGCCAGAGACAAAAAGGACGCTAGTATTGGATAATGCCACTTCTTCATGAGAACCTCTCCCCTGTTTGAAATGTTCAGTTCTTCTTATCTAGGTCTCATCTTACGGGCGAAATATTAAGTGAGTGTGAATCCAGCGTTAAAGAATTGTTTTTGTGTGTTTTTAATTGTTTTTTATTGCGAAACAAACAAGAAAAACGCAAGAAGTGCACCCGCGTCCTTTGGGTAAGTGGTCGGTGAGGCTGTGGTGGAGGAGAGGAAAATCTGGATCAGTTTCTTGCATCGTCTGTGAAACAAGAAGCTACCGCAACTATCAAAGCTTGCTCCATGCTATGCAAGAACAAAAAAAGCCCCGATCCATAAGATGGTTTCGGGACCTTTGCAAGTTCTCTCAAGGTCTTTCTTTGCCTGCTGCTATATCAATTTTATATTTCTTTCGCGGTCTTCCTCGGTCAGTCATCTTATCATAGCTTACACAAGTAGCGTAATGCGCTTCTTCTAGAGCAGAAAGGATACGTCTTGCGCTCCTTGGGATAATCTGCATGTACTCGGCAAGCTCGTATGCATTTACTTCTCTTACCCCGTAGGTTCGCATCGCTTCTTCCAAACGGTGCAACGTGATTTCACTTAAACCCGTATCTTTTGCGATTTGCTCAAGATGAGGAGCAGATGAGCGAAGAACGACCTGCTCCTTTTCCCCGATCGGACCGATGACTCCACCATCTTCTGTCATGGCAAACCAGGAACCAGTTTTGAAGTGTTTGGCGTGTGCCAATGCTTTTCCTGCCAAAACTTCTGCATTATAAGCTGTCAAACCAACCCCTATGCCAATCGTCGCCTTCTCCTGAACTAAGAAATCAACGGAAGGAAGGTCAGGGATACGCTGAAAGTCTGTGGTCTTGTCCGTAAGCATCCCACGCGTTGTAAATATGGCAAATCGACCATTTCCCATGGATTTTAAAGATCCCTGTAGCTGCATCGCATAGTCCAGCAATTTTTGAAACAGCTTTAGCTCCGCATTATGCATCTCGTACGGGGAAAAATAGTCTTTTTGGATCTCTTTCTCCAAATTGAGCTCAATGAATTGAACAGCGGTTTGCATCTCTCGAAAACGAAGCATTTCATACGTACGCAATGCTGTATAGAGGGTGCTCCGAACAGAGGATTTCGTGGGAATGACGCGAAAAACAGGAATTCCCCGCTTTTCCAATTCTCTCTTTACTCCCCATATGCACGTCACTGCCGCTACAGTTTTCCCTTGCGCCCATAGCTTTTCGTGATAGTCAACAATGGAGTCTACCCTTTGAGTTTCTTCACACAATAATATATTTTCCGGTGTTACGCCAATTTCTTCAAAAACTTGCTTCAATTCTTGCAAGTCAATAATATCAAAGCTTAATTGGTCAACCGTCCAACTTTTCTCGTTTAAAATGATATACAGCGTGCGATAGAGACTGGAACCGGTATAAGAGACATAAAAACTAGGAGTAGTGATGGAAGCCTCGTCTTTCACCTTATAAATCATTTTCCCGGAGAAGAGCCACATATCTACACGATGATCATTGCTTATCAACTGCTCCAGAAGTTCATCCTCGGTGGTGTGCAAAAACGGGATGCATTCAAACTCTTCAAATTCTTTTGCTACTGATTCCAATACAGCCAAAGTGTCTTTCACGCCACTTAATCCCAAACGGATCTTCATGCTTTTTCCCTCGAATCTACAGGCTAACTTTTCGCTATTATAGCATAGATAAAAAGGGATTTCTCAATCCGTACCAAAGGGGAAGCATGCCGCTTGCTCTAGATTGAAGTGGATTTCAACATTATTCAAAAGCGTGTAAAGAAACGCTTTACTGGCTGCAAATCTTTCGGGAGAAGACATCATTTCCGGCACCGGTTTTACAAACGGTCCTGGCTCAATCTTTGGTCCCAGCTTCGTTTCAATCCCCTGAACGATCTCTTCGTTGAATTCTGGATGGAATTGCAGTCCAACTACCCGATCACCGATGGCAAACGCTTGATTCTTGCACGCCACACTTTTTCCCAACTGTACACCACTCTCGGGGATGTCAAAGGTATCGTAGTGAAATTCAAAAAAGGTATAATTGTCTTGAATACCGTGTAAAAACGGATGCTCTTGGGCGATCTTAGCAAACTGCACGGGCCACCAGCCAATTTCACTATGAACATGCTTTTTTACGTTGGCTCCCATGGATGACGCAATTAACTGCGCTCCCAGGCAAATCCCTAGAACCCTTTTCTTGTTATCAATGACATTGCGAATCCATTGCTTTTCGCCAATGAGCCAAGGATTCTCCTCTTCCTCGTAAACGCCCATGACTCCACCCAGGATCACGAGCAAATCAAATTCATCGATCTCAGGAAACTCCTCGTTTTTGTGCACGTTCGTCATGGTCCATGTATGCCCTTTTTCACGCATCCACTCGCTGACTACACCCGGTCCGCCCCAGTCCATATGCTGCAAGATGTGTACTCTCATGTCGAATTACCTCCATTAAATGATGTTAAAAGGGACCCCATTTCATCCATTGTGCAATGATCAGAAACACAGCAGCCATCGAATACCAGATCAGTAACAAAGGAACCACGAAGCGAACCCATTTTTCCCATGAGATTTTGGCCAAGGCAATCGTGGCAATAAAATAGCCGGAGGTCGGGTAAAAAATATTGGAAAATCCATCCCCCAATTGAAAAGCGAGGACGGCTGTCTGTCGAGTCACACCTGCTAAATCGGACAGCCCCGTCATGATCGGCATCGTAATCATCGCTTGACCACTTCCTGAAGGAATCAGGAAGTTAAGCACAGCTTGTACAATCAGCATAGCGACGGCCGTGAACGAGCTAGGTAATCCGCTGATCAGCTCGCTGATGCTATAGACGATGGTGTCCAAAATATTTCCTTCATTGAGAACAACAGCAACTCCACGCGCGATACCAATGATCAAAACACCAACCAAAATATCTTTGAAGCCCTGGGAAAACGCCTCACAAATCTCAACAGGCTTCAGACCAGCGATCAGGCCGACAACACAGCCCATCATCATATACAAACCGGCAAGCTCCAGGAAGTACCAGCCTTTTTCGATCATCCCGTAAAACATAATGATAAATCCGATTAACATCGCAATCACGGCGACAACTTGTCGAGGAGTTGCTTTCGACACAACAGTAACGGAGGATTGAAAGTCTACATCCACTTCTCTTTCGTCGTACAGGATCCCTGTTTCCGGATTGTTCCGGACTCTTTTTGCATAGCGCATGACATACCAGATGCCCACCGCTAAGAAAAAGACAAAAATAATAGCACGATAGCCAATCCCGGAATAAAGGGGCAGATCCGATAATTTTTGAGCAAGACCCGTAGTTGCCGGCGCAGAAAGCGCAACGGCAAACCCGGCGACTGTGGAACACAAAGCAACAGCAGCAGCCGTAATTCGGTCAAAACCTAATTTCAAAATTAACGGCAGAATGATGGGCAAGTAAATCAGTGTTAACTCAATTGCTCCCGAGAAGGTTGTAAATACGGCAAACACCGTCATCAAAACGGGGATGATCCAAATACCCCTTTTCGCAAATGCTAGGGAGAGCTTATGGACCCCCAGATCGATAATGCCTGTACGGGAAAAGACACTAAACATACCCCCAAGCATTAATCCCCCAAAAATAATCGTGGCTGACTGCACCAACCCACTCGGAATCGCTAGCATAAATTCCATGAACGTCACAGGTGATTGTTCTGTAAAAGTAAAGCTGCCCGGCTTGATGATCTGCGCACCTGTGGGCCCTTCTACTCTTTCAAATTGTCCAGCCGGAACGATATAGCTCAATAAGGTAAAAAAAGCGACCATACTGAGCAAAATGATATAAATATGGGGCAGTTGCCATTTACGTGTTGTTTTCATAGGTCCCCTCCGCCGTTATTTTCTGTGCTATGCCTACAAACAGCTCTACGCCTTGTCCCAAAGATTCTTCGTCGATGGTAAATTGGGGATGGTGCAGGGGATAAATGGCACCAAGCTCCTCATTTCTGGTCCCAAGATACAGAAAAGCCCCGGGAACCTTTTGCAAATACGCAGCAAAGTCCTCACTGATCATCTGCGGCTCTTCTACGAGAACGTTATCCGTTGAAAACAATTCGCTGGCCCTTTCCGCGATCAAACGCGAGACTCGCTCGTCATTAATCAGCGGATACCCCCCTTTGAAATACTCCAATTCATATCCCGCTCCATAGAGTTGAGTCACATGCGAAACGGTATTCTCGATTTGGGATTGAATACGCTTTCTAATGTTCTCATCAAAAGTTCGCACACAGCCTCTAATCAGAACTTCATCCGGGATAACGTTGAAGGAGGAGCCTGCAGTAAATTGCGTCACGGAGACGACAGCACTTTCCAGCGGATCGATTTGGCGGGAAGCGATATGCTGCAAAGATTGTACGATTTGCGTACCGATAAGTATGCTGTCAACGGTTTGATGAGGCAGTGCAGCGTGACCGCCTTTCCCGCGCACCTGAATCTCAAAGCCATCAGAAGCTGCCATCATACGTCCGTGTACGACGCCGATCTTCCCTGCTTGCATCGTTGGCCACAGATGTGCGCCAACAATCAAATCGACACCCTCTAGAACCCCCGCTTGAATCATTTCGTCCGCCCCTGTAATCCGCTCCTCTGCATGCTGGAACAGGAAGCGGATTTCCCCAGTCAGCTCTTCCCGAATCTGAGTCAACACCCATGCTGTACCTAAAAGGATCGATGTATGACCGTCATGACCACATGCGTGCATCACACCCGGAACACTCGAACGATACGGCAGATCGGTCTTTTCTTCGATCGGCAGAGCATCCATATCCGCTCGAATCGCCAGTACTTTTCCAGGCTTACCGGTAACAAGACGGGCCATTACACTCGTTTTCGTTGGACGGGTAACGATCAAATCCTCGAATGACTCCAAGTTCTCGACTACGAATTGAGCCGTATTGACCTCTTGATTGGACAGCTCGGGATTTTGATGCAACCAGCGTCTCCATTTTCGTACTTTTTCTTTCGCATCTTGCAGCAGCGACTGCATTTCAGCAGTAGACATCATACCAGCGCCTTTCTAAAGACCTTTTTAAGACCGAAAAAAACATTAATAAAAACCGATAAAATAATGATTATATTAATTTCATATTAACGGTCATAAAAAACAATAAACGATATTGAGAGAATATTCAATATCAAAATATTTTTTACGCTTGAATTGATTCATACCGCTGTTCTCCTCCGTTTAAGGCTCCATTCCAAAGACCTTCGCTGCTTTCTCGGGTTTCCTCTCACCAGCCTTGGGATTACCACCTGTTAAAAGAAAATAAACCATTAGACTGAAAAATAAAGTATTAGACCAGGAAAATAAAGTTGTAGACTGAGAAAATATAGTATAAGACTGGGAACGGCATTAAGCTAACTGGCGGATTAACGTGGAGTACGTATTAACAAAGCAGGTAGGAAATTTAAAAGATTTACAGAAAAAGAAGAATAAATATGTACCTTGGAGGTTGGATACTTTGAATAAATGGCTTGGGGCGGCAGCCATATGTGTGAATTCAGATAGACAGCTACTCATGGTATTACAAGGTAAACCAGAAGAGGAAAAGCGATGGTCGGTGCCATCAGGGGGTAAAGAAAACGAAGAAACCTTAGAAGATTGTTGTATTAGGGAAGTCTTTGAAGAGACTGGTTATCAATGTAGGGTAGTTAATAAAATTAAAAACAAAAAAGGGGTAGTTGGTCACTTGGAATACGAGGTAACATACTTTGTGGTGGAGATTATTGATGGAGAACCAACAATCCAAGACCCCGATGGGCTTATCTATGATGTTGCTTGGAAAAGTGCTGAACAAATAAAAGACCTTAACTTCTCCTTCCCTGAAGATAAAGATTTCATTTTGAGTTATATTGCACAATGCGATTGAGCTAACGGGTTCGATAGTTCAATAATACAGCGACAGTCTAGGACTTTATTTTCTCGTCCAAAGCTGTCGCTGTTTCGATTTCTGGGGTCCAGTCTAATACTAATTTCCTGCAAGCTGAGGATTTTCCCTTTTTCAAAGCCTGTAATATCAAGCCTTCCAGTCTAAAACTTTATTTTCATCGGACACCACCTACCTAATACCCTCTAAGGAGACCTCAGGCAGAGCAGGCAAGCCTTTCTCTCTCTACTATTTGGTACAAAAAAAGATGCCGGAGCAATACCGACACCTTTGTTTTCCCTGTTATTCAATTCCTGCCGCTTCGGCCAAGCATTCGATCAGATGCAATAAGCGTACTTGCTGTGATACGTCACTTACAAGGTATAATCCCGTTCCACCTTGCAAATGCGCGTAATGTAATAGCCGTACCAGGCTGCTCTTCCTTTTTCTTGTGCTGCCCGGTGCTCCTCGTCCCGCTTCCACTCACGGATCGCTTCCAGAGAGGACCAGTATGAGACCGTGATGCCAAATCCAGACGAATCGCGCACACTTTCCACACCGAGAAAGCCAGGCTGGCCCGAAGCCAGCTCTACCATCCGATCAGCCATCTCAGCGTATCCGTAGTCTCCTTCTGTTCGCTGCGAAGAAAAAATAACTGCGTAATAGGGTGGCTTTGGGGTCTGGGCAAAGTTCTCCATCATTTTTGCACCTCCTTTTCCAGTGCAGCATCAACGGCTATACGCGCATGAATCGCCGTCGTATCAAAAACGGGAACCGGACAATCTTCGGCTGAAATCAACAGACCGATCTCTGTGCAGCCTAAAATGACAGCCTCTGCCCCCTGTTTGACCAGGCGATCAATAATCGCTATGTATTGCTGCTTCGACTCCTCGCGAATAACCCCGACACACAGCTCGTTATAAATGATTTCATGGACGATTTCTCGCTCCTCCTCCTCTGGCAGAAGTACCTCCAAACCGTGAATGTCCCGCAGTCGTCCAGTGTAAAAATCTTGCTCCATCGTAAACCGAGTAGCGAGTAGCGCGACCCGCTTGTGCCCATTTGCCAAGATCGCAGTCGCTGTCGCATCCGCAATATGGAGAAAAGGCAGGTTCGTCGCTTCCTCAATGGCATATGCCAGCTTGTGCATCGTGTTGGTACACAGAACGATCAAATCTGCCCCTGCCGCTTCGAGACTTCTTGCAGCCTCAGCCATGGCTTCTCCCGCTTCGTCCCATCTCGCTTCCCGCTGCATTTTTTCTATTTCGGCAAAGTCAACCGAGTACAAGACGCATTTGGCAGAATGCAACCCGCCCAGTTGCTCCCTTACTTCCTCGTTAAGCAGCCGGTAATAGACAAGGGAGGATTCCCAGCTCATTCCCCCGATTAATCCAATTGTTTTCATAGTTTGTCTTTTCCTCCTATATCTGCAATCGTAGCAATTCTGGTTTGTGCATCCCACTCGACGCTAGTTTCCAGCAGATCAGCGGCAAAGCGAATCGGGATCATCTGCTTGCCACCAATGACTCGAGTCTGTACAGTGATCGGGACATATTTTCCATCAACTGTTACCCTGCCTGTTTCCCACAGACGAATTTCTTTTCCTTCTTTCGTGATGGTCATCATCTTTTCCTGTTGATCCACCGTCACGTTCGCACCCAGTTTCGTAAAAATTTCGACAGCCGAGACATAGACACCTCCATTGATGAGAACAGGCTTTTGCGAAAAGGAAATCGGGTCGGAATGCCATTTCACCTAATAGTTAACATCCGTTTCTTCATTTTCGATTTAAAAATTCATCCAATGCTTGTTCCAAAGTAGCTTTGGCAATCACTCTTTCCTCAAACGACATTCCACTCCGAATAATCTGCTTTACGATCTCCGGGCGTAATCCTGTTACGACCGTTTTACATCCCATCATACTCATCCCATTGATTAAATTAGTGAGGTGCTTCAAAATGTGTAGTTCCATATGGAGTACCCCGGATAAATCAATAATTAAGGTATCGATCTTGGATGATCCAATATGAGAAAGAACCTTATCCTCCAACGTCTCCATTCGATACTCATCCATTTTACCGATCAACGGCAAGATGCATGTCGACGGAGTTACCGGGATAATCGGAACAAATAAATCTTCGACCAATTCTCGTTGGGACTGGATTAATCTATCTTTATACTCTGAATAACTCACAAAGAAATGATTAAGGAATTGATCTACGAGATTATTAATTTTTTTCTCTAGTGTGTAAAATACCTCTCTATTAATTTCTATCCCATTTAATCGATCAAAATTATATAAATAGTCCCACAGAACTCTGCGAACCGTTTGAATCCATTCTAATTTAAAGGCTAGAGTCAGTGAATATTTCGCCCAGGCGATCCCTTCCTATTTGGCAAAGGAGATCATTTCGTGCTCTCGTCCCTCGACCACATAGAGAACGAGTTTATAGGCGTTTGACAGGAGATCGATGTTACCCACTCTTAAAATCTCATCTATTTTCTCCTTCACGGTAACTGCTTCATGTAATAAACGATTCTCAAACTTTGGCTTGTTTTCTTTTAAAAATGCCGCAAAATCGTACCCTTCTAAATATTCCAAATCCAAATCATTCACTCCAATTATTTTATTCGGATTATCCATGTGTATTTTAACGACGAACTTAGTGCCTTGATTTTCTGAGCTCTCTACATTCACGATGGCATTGTGACTTTTAAAAACAGAAAAAACTTGAGTTAAGCCCATCCCAGTTCCTTCTATTTTCGTTGTATAGAAAGGTGTTCCAAGCATTAGCAGCTTATCTTTGGGTATCCCAATCCCTGTGTCTTCAATTGAAATGACCACATTCTCTTCCTCTATATAATGTTCAACAGTAATGGTTCCTTTATCTGGTATGGCTTCAAATGCATTCTTCAACAAATTAAAAAGGGCCTTTTTAATTTGATTTTTTTTCCCATAGACTATGGCGTTTACATCCCGAAATTTTCTCTGGATGCTCACCCGGTATAATTGATCTTGAAAAAGCGTAAATAGGCCTCTAATTCAGCAGCCGGTTTAATGAGTTGATAGGGTTCATCATCTAAATCCGGTTTTGAGACCTGCAGTAATCCTTCAATGGTTGACAGTGCATTATTCAATTCGGTTTGAGCAATGTTTAAATAGCCTTCATTATGTTCTTCCTTCAATAATTGCAAAAAACCCTTTACTGCTGTTAACGGATTCTTCACTTCATGAGCAATTCCTGCGGCAATTTGCCCTACTGCTGCCAGCTGATTCAGATGAAAATCACCTGCATCTTTAGGGTGCTTCGTTTCCTTAGATGCCACCTTCTCCCGCTCCTTTCACCCTGTTTTACTTGCACCCATACTTTTTCGATGCAATATATCTTTTCCCTTTTGCAGCCATCAAAACGCTACACGGCCCTATTTCATGATAGAAAGGACTTAACTCTTCGTTTGTTATCTGCGATCAATACATCTATTAGAGATATAATAAGTCTATTATATCTATATTCATTTCAAAAAAAGAACGGATCCTCACTCCGTCTTAATTACCTTGACTGCAAGTACGGAGGATCCTCACCATTTCCTCCCTTTGCCCCCATGCTTCCGCGGCTGACCTCATAGATCATCTGGTATAGACCGCTTTCTTCTCTCTTACTCCATCGTTCCGTGAACACTACGTTATATGTCTCCTTCTCGGCCGTTTCCTCTACCTTCGTTTCCCGCTCAACGTCATAACCTTCTATTTGCAATTTAACTACACCTTCTTCCTTTGGGAACCGGTCAATGGTAGTGCCGCTGCCGGAAGTAGCAAATTGTACAGCATCTTTTGCGGTAAACGGCGGCTTCGGCGGAGCTGTCGCATAGATCGCACCCGCGATGAGAACAAACAGGAGAACGGGGGCAATGAAGGAGATTACTCGGGTCTTCATCTTAAGGGTCAGGATGGCACGAACGATAATTCGATCGAAACTGAAGAAAAGGATCGCCGCTCCTCCACCCATGATGCCAAATAGTGAAGACTGAAGCACGATGCCAAAGCAAAGCCCAAAGGCGACATGAAGCAAACCGGATACCATCGCCTCAGCGGGGCCCTTCACTTTTAACTTCACAGAAGTTGCTTCGAGGAGCGATGAAACTAGAATTCCATAGAGAAAGACGGCGGGAACTGCGTATAACGCAATTAAGAATGCCCATGACATATAATTTTCTGCCGCGTTCCAGTTGGCTCCTCCTAACGCTATATTAGGAAAGGACACCCAAAGGACAATTGCCCAGGAAGTAAAATAAGCGACTGCCAGCTTTCGGACAAGCATTTGCCTTACGTTCGATTGCGTCATAAGATCCCCCATGGAGAGCTAGTAAACGACAGTCTTTCATATTATTATATGATCGTTTCTGAAGAAAGCTGCCCACTAGTTTACCTTTATAATCCTTGGCTAAGTCCTACTATCTGCTCCTTAACATTTACATTACTTAATCCCCCGTGATAACAAACCACAGATGCAATATCGAGGTCTACAACCTTTTTTAAAGAGAGACGAGCTGCATTCATATCCGGTGTGGTCGGGACATGAATTCCCCCGAGAATCCCGTTTACACTGTACATCGAATCCCCGGCAATGAGAGTCTTACTTTGCCTTAAATAAAGGCTGATATGACCGGGAGTATGCCCAGGAGTATGGATGACGCGAATCCCGCCGCAAAACGGCAGTTCCTGACCGTCAATCAAGGTATCGTCCACTCTGCCTTTCGGGGGATTCTCAAGGTGCCCGTCTTTTATAAGCGGTATCTCCCCTTGAATATACGGCTTATCCAGTTCGTGTGCATAAACTTTCACATGATTACCACACTCCTGCAAAATCTCAGGAAGACTGCCTATATGATCCACATCCTGATGCGTCAAAATTACAACTTTTAGTTTGTCGAACGACACTTCTACCTTTTCCATGGCCACGCGTAAATCTTCCATTTGCCCTGGGAATCCTGTGTCTATTAAAACGGCCATTTCTCGATCCCACAAAAGAATTGGGTGAATCATATTCCCATGAAAATCTAGCTGAAGCATTTCTACTCCCTTTGAAATTTCCATCATATCGGGCCTCCGTAAAACTAAATTTTTACGCAAAGTAATATTATTACGTAGGTTTAGTTGTTGTCAACATCTTCTTCCATCTCCAATCATCCACTCTACGTTCAAATTCTCGCCTTATTTTTCCCTGTATTATCCAGTACAATATACATGATAGCACCCAGATTAATCTACCACCGCGAAATATTTCAGGCTGAAAGTAGGAGATCCCATGAATCAAACGATTGTCCTAGCAGGAGGCTCTGGCTTTTTAGGAAAGGCATTGGCAACATTTTTGCAACAGAAAGGGTACACTGTTGTGATCCTCACGAGAGGATTGGCTCATATGAACGAGGGGATTCGTTACGTTCACTGGGATGGAGCTACCCTTGGAGATTGGGCAAAAGAAATAGAGGGCAGCAAAGCAATCGTCAACTTCACAGGAAAAAGCGTCAATTGCCTCTATACAAAGAAAAATAGGGAAGAAATTATTCGCTCCCGGCTTGATTCCGTTCAGGTGCTGACTGAAGCTATACGCAGTTGTGAACACCCGCCAGATGTCTGCATTCAAGCAGGTTCGCTTGCCATTTTTGGTGATACGCGGCAAGTATGTACAGAGGAAGCTCCCCACGGATCAGGCTTTTCTGTAGAGGTTTGTGAAAAATGGGAGGAAGCCTTTTTTGCGCGTGAGTTGCCCCAGACTCGAATGGTGCTGCTGCGGATCGGATTTGCATTAGGAAAAAACGGTGGCGCACTGGAGCCGCTCGTAAAGCTCGCTAGCTATCATTTAGGAGGGACAGTAGGCTCGGGAGATCAATATATTAGTTGGCTGCACATAGATGATTTGAACCACATGTTCTTGACTGCCATCCAAAACGAGCAGCTAAGCGGCATTTTCAACGCTACAGGACCACAGCCCGTCACGAACAAAGAATTCATGTACACATTGCGGAAGGTCATGAACAAAGGATGGGCACCAAAAACCCCGACCCCTTTGGTTTGGATTGGCGCCTACCTCATTATGAGAACCGATCCGAGCCTCGCCTTGTCGGGGAGGAACTGCATTCCGCAAAAATTTTTGGATAATGGGTTTACCTTTTTACACTCCAATCTGGAAACGGCGCTCCATGATCTGCTCCGTTCGTAGACTGACGCTGTCTCCTCACCCGTGGAATCGAGGGAATCAAGGTCTGTTCATCTACCAATTGGCTGTAGTACTCTAGTGGTACGAAAAGGTCAACATCGTTGTGGAGTGATACAGAAAATGATCTCTTTCTTTGACGACAAAACTTCACCGTGGATGGAAAATCTGCCCTATAGTTGGCAAGAGATCACTGCATTCGGGCAAACCATCCTATTTCACAAGCATGAAATCGTCTTCCATCAGGATCAGGCTGCAAGCTATGTTTTTATCGTGCTGAGCGGGCGCATCCGTCTCTTTTTGACGTCGCCCTCCGGCGATGAAAAGGCGATTGCGATTGTCGGACAAAACGGATTGCTGGGTGAGTGCGGCCTTTTTGACCATCCCACCTACAACAATGGGGCCATTACAGCAAGCAAAGCTCATTTGCTAAAAATCCCTGCCGAACGTTTCAAAAAAGTCTGTTCATCGAATCTTTCACTCGCTCACCAGGTGCTTCGCTTCCTCGACGGGAAGAATCGGATCCTCGCTTCCCATACGATGCAGCTCAGTTTCTACTCTGCGACTCAGCGTATTTGCTTTACTCTGCTTCAGCTAGGCAGCACCTACGGCAAGGTGGTTGACGGTAGACGCATGATTACCGTGCGTTTCACCCACCAGGAGCTGGCCAATGTCGTAGGTACGTCGCGAGTGACTGTTGCCAATACGATGAAGGAGCTGGAAAGACAAAATATTCTTTCCAAGGAAGGCGGCATATACTTCATTGAAAAAGAAAAGGAACTCTACGCGTCCGTTCTCGATGGCATATAAGCGATGATAGCTTACGATACAGGGTGAGAGATCGTAAAAAAATGGGTCAAGTTCACCGTATCTCTTGTCCAAGCATCCCCTTCTCTCTTGCATACTGTGATTGTAGCAAAGAAAAAGGAGGGATTCATCATGGCTAAGAGGAGGTACCGTGCTAGACAGCGTAATGGGAATGGAAACGGAAACGGTAGAATGTTTCGAATTACTCTGCAACCTGGTGATAGATTGATTGTAAGAGTCCGAAGCAACGAATAACACATTTCCTTGTACAAATAAAAGAGCCATTTCTCCTAGCGGATAATGGCTCTTTCCTCCTTTCCCCTTGTATTTATGATTTCGCATCAAGCTCATTCATTAGATTTTGGGGTGTACTGCGATCCATCATATGTTTGCCTACAAAAATAGCTGTAACCATCAAATACGCGTAAACAAACTGCATAGATGATTCCAGTGCGAAGCCTACCGTCGGTGAGTGGATAATACCGAAAATAGAGAGGATCGCTCCTGTAGCGCTGGCAATTGCAGCACGCAATGGCTTATCCGTGATGGCAAAAATCGCGATGCAGCCCCACACCATACTGCTGATCGGCGCACCGTTGCCTAAGTGAACGAGCCCGTTGTAGTATACACCTTTGTTTGCCATGACGGCTGCCCCTACCTTCGCTCCTGTCGTACCGGCAGCAGAAAGCACATTGTTGGTCAAGGTCAGCGCCCAGTTGGCGATCCATGGGAACATGCAGATAAAGATGACCGGGACTTCGAGTTTTGGCGTCTCGCGCACAACCTGGTTGGCTGTGACAATCCCGATGTAGACAAGAATCGGAACAATCGCTGCTACCGGAATGACAGCCAGCAAGAAGGCTCCAATTCCAAACAGGGAAATGATGAACATCGAAAAGCCTGTAGCAACCGTGTAGCCGATGCCTGCACCAAGAGACTTCCAGCCAGCATGTCCGACATACACCGTCACTGGGTACGGATTGCCGCAGAAGCAACCAATGATGGAGGAAATGCCGTTGGCGAGCATCACTTTCCGCGTGTTATATTCGTCACCAGCCGCATGGGCACTCTCGATATTCTCCAGGTCAAAAATATAATTGGCCAATCCGAGCGGTACAGCAGAAGCCAAGTACGGCAGAGCATGAGGAATTCCTTGAACCAGGCTGTCCACGTGCACAGTCGGCGGATTAAACCCGAATGATTGCATGGAAGCAGCGATAGCAGCGGGATCCTGCAGACCAAATATCCAAGCCAGGGCCGTTCCCGTCGCCAAGAGCAGAAAGCCTGTCGGGATTTTGGCAAAGATCGGCTTTTTTCCAAACCAGTTCAGAAAAATAATGATGAGAACAGCAAAGGCAACAACGGGTGTTTCAAATGATTGCAGCATCGGGTTCATTGCAAGTAATAGAAGACCAAGACCTGACAAGCAAGAAAGCAGGACAGTTCGAGGAATCATTCTTCTGATCGTATCGCCTAAGAACGAACCGACCACAAGGATCATCGCTTCAAAAAAGCACCAGACGAGGGCAATTTGAAAGGCGAATTCTGCATTTTTGGTAGACAGATAAACCGGTAAAATAACGAGAAAAGTAACCGTAAAGATCGACGGAGCACTAGGTCCTGACGGCAGCGCCGTTACATTTGTCTTACCTGTTGCTTTGGTAAGGTAATAACCGAAAATAAAATAGCAGGCACTCGCTAAAAAGATGGCTAAACCAAAAGCAGGGACAACCCTTCCGTAAACAATCTCCTCTGGAAAACCGACCACAAAAAGCAATAGGGCGATCATCGTCAATAAATTGGTTAAATTATTTGCCAGTAATCCAAAATACGCAGCCCAATCCCCTTTTTTCCACAGGAATCCTTTCAATGATTGCTCCATTTCAACTCACCTCTACGGTTTGAATGATGAATCTAGACTAAGAATATCGAATACATTGACAGCGCTTTCAAATAATAGGTGGAGCAAAGGGAAAATGCTAGACATCCCGGGTTTATGTAATCGTGCAAGGAGCAGCTAACGCATGAATGCTGTTGCTGTCGCTGCTCTTTGCACTGGAAGGTGGCACGCGTCCATATCAGCCATTATGTGATTGTTACAGACGGCAAATGAGTTCGCTGTCTGTATCACTTTCAAAGGACGATTATTTTACGATGTGTGTCCCTGCTTTGTTCATAATCGCATCTTTTAGACTTTCGGGATTGGTGATGATGACGCTTGTCCCATTTTTCTCCAAAAAGCTCAAGCTAGCCTCGATTTTTGGCAGCATGCTGCCTTTTGCGAAATGCTCTTCAGCCACATATTGCTTGGTTTCCTCAACCGTGATACGCTCCAGCGCCTTTTGATTCGGTTTGCCGAAGTTGATGCATACCTGCGGAACACCCGTCGTAATGATCAGCGTCTCTGCATCGATTTGCTCTGCCAACAGGCTGGTAGCAAAATCTTTGTCAATGACGGCATCGATGCCCTCGTACGTATTTTCACTCGTTTTTACAACCGGAATACCGCCACCGCCAACAGCGACCACCACATATCCCGCTTCAATCAACGATTTGATAGCGTCTTTTTCTACAATGTCGATCGGCTTTGGCGAAGAAACGACTCTTCTGTACCCGCGACCGGAATCTTCGATAAACACCCAGTCCGGATGCTCTTTATACATTTCTTCCGTCTGCTCCAGCGTGAAGAAGGAGCCGACCGGCTTCGTTGGATTTTGGAAGTTCGGATCCACGCTGCTAACTTCTACTTGTGTGATTACGCTAGCAACCTTTTTATTGATTCCTCTTTTGGCAAACTCGTTCGTTAAAGCTTGCTGGATTTGGTATCCGATTCCCCCCTGTGTATCTGCAACGCAATTCACCAGTGGGACTGTAGGCATCTCTGCCACTTCGCTTGCGATTTCGCATCTTTGAAGAGCAAATCCAACCTGTGGTCCGTTTCCATGAGTAACGACAACATTGTATCCCTCTTGAACCATATCTGCGATATTTACCGCAGTTTCACACACTGCTTCATATTGGTCTTGAATGGTGTTACGTCCATTATCCTTAACCAATGAATTGCCTCCGATTGCAACAATAACTAGTTTTTCCACTGATCTGACTCCTTTTGTCATGATACTTTAGCAAGTGCTTCATGCTTTTTGTTGGTGCTAGGTTTTGTCAATCGATAACAAAGTGCATACAAGACACTTGATATGATCAACCCGCTAATGAATGCAGACTTACTGATCGTTGCCAGCACTATCACATTAGGCAAGAAAGCGCCGGATAACGTAATAATAAAGCTGACGATCAATACGCCACATGCCGTTATATTAAATCCGTTTTTGTATTCCCCGTTTTCACCTGGCTTCACGTAGATTGCAGATAAATCGAGCTTCCTTTTTCGTTCCATGAAGAAACTAACCAGCATGATCCCCGTAATAGGTCCGTACATGGAACCTATAAAACTATAGAACATATACAGAGCTGCTGTTCCGTTTACCAGCTTCCAGGGCAAAATGATGGTGCCAAGAATGGCTGTTACGATAGCCGCTGATTTAACACTAAACACTTTTGGGAAAAGCGCAGTCATTTGTAAACCAGATGGCAGCAAATTACCAAACACAACATAGCTAGTCGAACCTATATTCAGTGCCAGTAATAAGATAATCACGGCAACAGGATTACCAATTTGATCAATCGCAGCTACTACATCAAAGTTCGTTAAGCCAAACGCGATTTGCGTTCCAACCAACAATCCTACAGATGTAATCGCAAATAAGATATAGGATGCAATCATCCCAAGCGGTAAACCTACCAACGGAGCCTTTGGTGTTTTTGCTCTTTGAGTAAGGTCTGCAATGTTTACAATGGGTCCTCCCCAGTTTGATACCAATGCACTTACACATGCGATAAATACGAGCCAATTTTCGATCGGTTTGGCAGGAACATATGCAAAGATAGGACCAAATCCGCCAGCCACATTGATCGCCCAGATCGCTGCGCCAACGATGAAGATATAGATGATCGGTGAAGACCATTTGCTAAACAAGCTGAGAATTTTCATTCCACCCAAGAACAATCCAACCGTAATGACCCACAGGATCACAAAGGAAAGGAGAGTCGGGAAGTCTAATCCGAGAAAATCAAACCCTGGAAGCAACTCCATATAGCCAGGGAATACTTTTGTAAAAATGACATTAAAGGATTGTGCACCAATAATCGTTTTTGTTCCGAAAAACACAACACCAGCTATAAGCCCACGACATAAGGCAGGAATGATCGAGCCTTTTACGCCAAAGGAGCTTCGCAGTAACATCGAATACCCAATCCCGTATTTCGTTCCTGCATAGCCGTTCAACACATAGCCAATCGAAACGATAATGGCAGCAGTCATGACTGCCCATAAAACTTCTGGAACGGATAGTCCGAGCACAAAGAAACCAGCTACTGTCATATACGACATGAGATTGTGCACAGCGCCCATCCATACCGTAATGTAGTTAAAGATGCCCCAATCTCGTGTCGCCGGTGTTTTTGGTAAAACTTCTTCTGAATAACCGTACGATTTCAGTACTTCATGAGAAATACTCAATTTCGATTGCTCCATGTTGTCACCCTCCTGTGCTTCCATCCATAAACCCGACTCTCGCAGCTTAAACTGCGAAAGTCGGGTCATTTATGGATGAGCACCTGGCATTATAGGTCTTAGCTGATTCTCTCACTCAAGGCAAGCAGCGCTTTTTCAAATGCTTCCATCGGTGGATGCGTAATACCCGCACCAATCATGCCGATGCCTGCGTCCTTATGAGCAATCGCCGTGTTGATGATCGGAAGGATGCCCGTTTGAACCACTTGGCGAATATCTATTCCCGTAGGAACACCTTGGAAGTTCAAGAGAGGGATCGTCACATTCGGGTTTTCTCCCAGTGTGATCTCTTTCATTTTGGTAGAGTAACCGATTGCTTCCTCAACGGTTCCACCTACTAACGCTACAATCGCCGGAGCTGCCGCCATCGCGAAACCACCGATTCCGTAAGTTTCGGTAATCGCGCTGTCCCCGATATCCAGACCGGAATCTTCTGGCTTGTATCCGGCAAACATAGGTCCTACTACTTTTTGTGCTGGACCCGTGAACCATGTGTTTCCTGGCATTCCGCTCACACGAATGCCGAATTCCACGCCATTACGAGCCATGGTAGTGACAACTGTGGAGTATTCGATGCCATGTGCTGCGTCGAGAGCACATTTGCTCATCGCCATCCAGGTCGGACCAGAGAAGTAGTCACTGCTGGCTACGAAGTCAAATACTTCACGTTTTTGCTCTTTCGTGAAATCTGTTTCCAGAATGAAAGGAGTCAAGGCTTGAATCAACAAGCTTGTCCCCGCGTTGTTACGGTTGTGACACTCATCACCCATGTGGAGCGCTTGAGCAAGCATGAGGCGCAAATCAATTTCGCCCGCAATTTTCATCGCATCGCGCAGAATTGGACCCAGTACATCACGCATCCAGTTCAAACGAGTGATTACACTTTCATCGTTTGCGCCCATACGTAGGATTTTTGCCATTTGCTCACTCAGGTTGGTGTAGGCGATGTTGCCGTACGTTTTGTTTTTCACAACGTGCATGAACATCGATGCCGATGTAACACCCGCCATAGATCCTACGCAGTTGTGCTCGTGGCATGGAGAAAAGGTGATTTCGCCAGATGCTGCCAACTTCTCAGCTTCCTCGATAGTCTTAGCCAATCCTTCGAACACGAGAGCACCGGTAACGGCACCTTTCATAGGACCATTCATGCGATCCCAAGTGATCGGAGGACCAGAGTGCAAGATGGTGGTTTTGGTCATGCCAGGAACCACGTTGATTGCTTGGTCATATCCGATCAGAACAGGCTGGGAATTGATGATGCGCTCAACAGCCAGTTTGTTCGCCTCTGCAATTTTCTCTTCCAGCGAAGGATTTTCCAGGACATCCAATGCTTTGATCAGTTCAGGCTTTCCGCCGCCTGGCGGTTTCCATTCCAAATGAATCGCGTCTGCATTTTGCTTCTGAATATCGTCTTTAAAAAACTCGATCCCTACGTTGATCGCATGAATTTTTCCAGTAAAAAGCTCGTTTATTTTGCTCATCGTTAAGCCCCTTTCACGACAAATTCTCTAGCCAGAAGGCCTGCATTCGTACTGCTGCTGGCAATTGTCACACCTGCGTCCATCAGCTTTTGCACTTGATCCTCAAACTTAGGGCTATCCAAATCGGTTCCCATCACGTAGCCGAGGATTTCCAAGTGTCTGCCTTCTTTTTCAGCCAGCTTTTTCGCCTCAATGATCGCTGGCAGCATGACGCCAACTGGATCTTCATGAGATCCGAAGCCGAGGATGAAGTCCATTACAATCACACCTACGGACGGATCTTTGGCTTCTTGCAAAAATCTAGCGATACGGGTGGAAGGATCAATCATTGGATGCGGCTTGCCGTTTGTGAAGTCGTCATCTCCCATGTCCAGGAAGGTATGGGCCTGACTCTCATGCAGATTTTTCAGCTTGTAATCCGGATTCTTTTGGATGTTGCTGTATACGTCCGTAAATGTATCCATCGCGAGATACATGGCTTCATCACACAGGGTTCCGCCGCAGAACAGTCCGCGAATATATTTTTGCTCAGGTGTCAATTTGGCACGTACTTCTTCGATCAGCGGCCAGTTGAGCGGGCGTTTGTTCAGTTCGTCTTCATTGGCTCCCGCAAGCACAACTGCTTTGAGTGCTGCTTCTTTGGTCGTTTTTGCAAAATGTCCGCCAGCTTCTACGACGGCTGTTTCTTCCCCGCCGATAAAGTAGACAACGACTGGCTTCTTGCAGTTTTTGATTTGAGCGAGTACTTTTTCTTGCACGCTAGGTGCTGGTGGCTTGGAAATGAGTACGATTACCTTTGTCGCCTCGTCCTCGTCCAGCGCCTTCATTCCGTCGAGCATCATGATTCCGCCTACTTGCTCGCTCAGGTCGCGGCCCCCTGTTCCAATCAGTTGTGTGATCCCGCCGCCAAAGTCATGGATGCGCACGCTTACTTCTTGACTGCCTGTACCAGATGCGCCAACGATTCCGATATTTCCTTTGCGCACAGCATTTCCGAAGCACAGAGCTACGTTGCCAATGATTGCGGTACCGCAGTCGGGTCCCATCATCAACAGTCCTTTTTCATGGGCGTACTGCTTTAAAGCAATCTCGTCCTCGATGCTTACGTTGTCGGAGAACAGCATGACGTGCAGGTCGTTTTCCAGAGCTTTTCTCGCTTCTCTAGCTGCGAACGCGCCGTTTACGGAAATGACAGCCAGGTTCGCTTCCGGAATATTTTTCGCAGCAGAATCAATGGTCGCATATTTGATCTCGCTCTTGCCCTTGGAGTCGCCCTTTTTCGTGAACAGCTCCTCGATCCCTACATAGGCGCTTTCGCAAAGCTCATCGGTCGCTGCCTTGATGACGATCATCAAATCACTGCTTTTCGCCGCTTCCAGCTCCGGTGTGAGCAGACCAACGTTCTTCAGTACCTCTTTGTTCATTTCTGTGCCCATAGCGATAACCGCTTGCTCTACGCCCTCGATCTGGTTCGCTTTTGTCGACAACGACATGAGAGAGACGGAGTCAAAGTAAGTGCTCTCTTTAATCACAACTTTTGTAGACATACACTACCTCCTGCTTCTATATTGAGTTCCAGTCCACAGATCAGCCCCAGAGCCATGTCTGTTCCGGATGATGAGCCTATGCTTATGACCGTCTCCAAAGCACTCGTGAGTTCTTCGAGAGTTCCGTTCGTCAAGGCTTGGAGCAGTTGAACGAGCGATTCTCTCACTTGTCCGCTTGCTGCTTTTTTTACCATCATGTAGCTGATCTCGTTCGTTAATTGCATTGATTTTATTACCATCTCTTCTAAAAAATGGCATGATAAACAGCAGGGGGCGTCCTGCATATTGGTTATGCTGAACAATCCCACTAAAAAATCGTCACCAGAAGGTGTTAATCCTGGTCCCAGACCGACAAGACCAAGCGCGTGCCCTAAGGCAACATCTATCAGTCTTGCTGCCAGCGCTTCTCGCAACAAGACAGAACGCTGTGCCAGCATGTTGGACATTTCCGCTTCGAACGGTGTGTTCGGCCCAGGGTGCTTTTTCATACCGCCGCACTTTCCATGAGCAGCAATATATTCCTTCATGAACGCTGTATTCACTTGTAAGGTTTCTATGTTGGAAGGATAGGGAGGCAGTATACATTCCCACTCTTTTGCTTGCTCTGTCAAAATTGCCATCTTCGTTCCGATCAAGAGCGTTTGTCCGTTTCCACTGACCGCGTCTCCCACTTTTAAACCCGTCTCGTGAAAGCGCTTTAGATCAATGACTAACGAATTCGGCCCATTATCCAGCTGATTGCAGGAAATGGTGTACAATTCGCCGTTTTGATCGCATTGGAGATTGATCGTTCGCTCAAAAATGCTGTGAACAGTCCCGCTAAATCGTGAGCTTGCCAATACTCGTAAAAATTCGGCATCGCCAGACAGTGCGTGGATGTACATGGCGGTAATTATTTCGCTCCAGCTTCCAAAAGGATCTGTTCAATCTCGGTGTAGCCTTTTCTTCTAGCCAGCTCTAGTGGAGTGACGCCGTATTTATCAACCATATGAACATTGGCACCGTGCTCAATCAAAAGCTTGATGATCGTTTGCTGTCTCTCGCCGCCATCGTTCAGAATGATCGCCTCAATCAGTGGCGTCCAACCGCAAATATTGGTATGATTCACATTAATTTCAGTTGTGCTCAGCAATTCACGGACGATTTCTACATGACCTTTTTCACTTGCTGGTGTAATGCCTACCCCGCCAAAGCGAGTGAGCAAATCAATGTTGGTATTCGCTTTAATCATCATTTTCACGAGTTCCAGCTTGCCGTTGATGCAACCATACAAAAACGGATTGAAGCATGTTTCGTCCTGTAAATCTACATCTGCTCCTGCATCAACCAAAAATTGTACAGCATCATAGTGATCGTTCATTGCAGCAACCAGGATGGCCGTACGCTTTTGTCTGTTTCTGACATTGATATCAACACCTTGTTCCAAGTGCTTTTTCAGTGCATCAATATCGCCTTGGGCAGCTGCATCGATAAATGCTTGTACCACGCTTTTGTCTGTCATATTCGCCCTCCATGTATTCAAAATCATAAACTCGTTTTGTTGGCAGGTAAGCTTCTGCCGATTCTTACAGCATTATTTTAGGCCAGGATGTATATTACGTCATTGTGTATGAAAACTAAAAAAACGTCAGGTCGATTGTGCACGATGCACAATCACATGTATGATACTACTAGCAAAGGAGTGAATTAAGATGCTGACTATAAAAGATTTGCTCCAGATCAAATCGATCGACGGAATCAAAATCATTGCAGGTGAGCAGGGCATCAACAATGTCGTCTCCATCGTCAATATTATGGAGAATCCCGATGCATTCGATTGGCTCTCCTCTAATGAACTTCTCTTATCGACTGGATATATTTTCAAAGACAATGAAGAATTGCAAAATAAAATCATCAAAGAGCTGGCGGAAATCAACTGTTCCGGACTTTGTATAAAAATGCAGCGTTACTTTGATCAAATCCCGCAAAACATGATTGATCTTGCCAATAAGTATGGCTTGCCGCTGCTTGCCCTTCCTTTCGAATATACGTTGTCCAAAGTCATCGCCATCATCAATGAAAAGGCATCTGGCAGGTACGATTTGTTGAACCGTAAAACATTAGATATGCATAACACCCTCTTTCGCATTGCCCTTGAGGGAGGCGGCATCGCTCGTATTTCCTCCGAGTTAGCAGAGACGATCAACAACCCGATTCTCATTTTGGACAGAGACTGGAATTTACTTCATTACACAGAAGTCAGCCAAAATCACGTACCATTGAAATCGTGCCTGACACTCACCCAAAACAGGCATGTCTTTACAAGGGAATTTACCGAGAGCATTCCAAAAAATATCAGTCAAATTAAAAAGTCAATCAAGCGTATTTACCAGATGAAAGATCAAGAAATCAAATGCCGCATTCTCCCTGTGGCTGTAGCCAACCACATCTATGGATACATCGTTGTATGGCAAACGGTTCGTGAGCTTACCGAATTTGACTACATTGTTCTCGAGCAAGCCTCTACAATCGTGGCCTTGGATCGGATTAAAACGCGGGAAATCGAGGAAGTAAAGCTGAAAATTCGGCAAGACTTTTTCGATGATCTGCTAACCGGGAAAATTACGTCGATCGATTCGATCCAGACCTTGTGCGACCTGCACGGTTTAAAATCGACTTACATGTATTACTGTGCCATCATCAATATCGAGCCAGTCGAGCTGGAGAATCTGAAGGATATGGTTGACCGTAAGTACGAGCTGGATCGCATCGCCAAAAAATGTGTAGATATCGTTTATGATTTTTCCAGTACAGCCCCCGGAGAAATTACGTGCTTCTATCGAAACAACCGGATTATCATTCTTATCGGGCAAAATGAGAGCAAGCCCCCCATCTCCATCAGTGAAGCCAAGCAATTTGCCTTCGACGTATGTGGGACACTGTTGGAGAAAATCAAGAAAACGACTTTTTACATGGGGATCGGCAGGCAGTACAAGACCATTACCTCCCTGCACAAAAGCTTTTCGGAAGCCCATGAAGCAATCAGGCTGATGCAAAAATTCGATAGCAAAGGGAATGTCTCTCACTTTGATGATTACTCCGTCTACCACTTTTTGGACTCCAATATAAAAGACATGGAACTGGAAGATTTCTTTTTGAAACAGCTCGGGAAAATCTATGAGCATGATCACGCTTTCGGTACGAGCTTTATGAATACACTGGAAAATTACTTTACGCATAACCAAAATGTAAGCGAAGCAGCGAAAGCGATGTTTATTCACCGCAACACGTTTATTTATCGAATCGACAAGATCAAAGAGATTTTAAACATGGATTTGAAAAATGCCGAAGAGCTCCTGCAAATCCAGCTAGCCCTCAAAATCGGCAAGCTGCTGCATAAAGAATAAGCATGGACAAACAATGTGAGGCTGCCTCACTTTTAGTACATTGGACAGAGTGCCTAATAGAACCATTATTTGTATAATCAAAGGTAAGAGTGAATGGTGAAACAAGCATTGCGCTTTTAAAAGTGACATTTTCCAAGGAGGAGAGGACACATGGGTACAGGCTATGATCCTTATTTTCTCAGTGGTAAGCACTCCATTCCTTTGCCGGCTCTTTTAGGCAACACCGCTTCAGGGGCATTAGACCTAGGGAAGGTCTTTGACTTTTGTCATTTTTCGATCGTGATGAATAGGCAAACAAAATTTGCGATCTTCTCAGCAGCTTGTGTAGACAAATCCAAGGCCATTCCCATCACAAGAGACAATACTTCCTGGCATTTTGATGATCGGATTGGCATCGAAAATCAGGTAGGTCCTGAATATTATGCAGAAAATGAGTATGATCGCGGGCATCTGACTCGTAGAAAAGATGTATGTTGGGGGGAGCCGCGCGAAGCAAAACAAGCCAATTACGACTCCTTTTGCTACGCAAATATTGCCTTGCAGCATCACAACTTTAATACAGGGATTTGGAATTGCCTGGAGGACTGGGTACTGGAGAGAGTAAGTACGCAAAGGCTGATTGTGATTACAGGACCCATCCATAAGGCAGAGGACGAGGAATACTGCGGAGTGCATGGGGCGCCGGGGTGTGCCGTGAGAGTCCCCTTTGGTTTTTGGAAAAGTGTGTTCTACTTAGATGACAAGCAGCAGGTAGCGTGCCTTTCTTTTCTCATTCGCCAAAGCCCTGAACGGTCAAACAATCGTTGTGAATATCAGAGACTGATAACCTACCAAGTACCTTTGGCGACCATCAGCAAAGAGGCCGAGCTTCAATTTGAAGCAAGCCTCTACGAGAAAAATCCGCTCTACCGAAGAGTGAGCTTCGCTACGCCTGCTCACGATCTTCCTGCTCCTCGGCTGAAAAGGATTTGGCATCCTGCGGACATTGTATTGGATGAATCGTGACCTTTTCTACCAACTATTGTTCGCTGAAAATAATGTCTTAGCTAATGAGCAGCTTAATAAATTGATGGTAATCTATACGAAACAAGGAGCAGTTTGCTTTTCGGCATCTGCTCCTTGTTTTCATATATTGAATCCCTCGAACAAGTTCCGCTATTGTTGGCAGAAGGATTCGAGGCTTTTTCAGAAATGACTACGTTACCTAGCCATTGGGATTCGTAGCATACCCAATATTAAGATCGTCCGGGTTAGAAGCTGGCGAACCTGACATCCAAAATTTAAAGCATATATCGTCCCCATACCCGCTAAACCTTAAAGGATCAAATAAGACCCAGGGAGTGTAGGTACGGGCAGGAGGGCCGCCATTTCGCCATGCGACTCCGTCAAAAATGCTGAAAATTGGATTCCCAGAGAACTTCGTCCAGTTCAGCCCATCAGTTGAAAAGGCACATCCGATTCCTTCATGGCTCTCTTGAACTCCGCCGCTATACCACATCCGGAAATCATTCTGCGCGAGGCGCAACACAGAGACATGTATTGTCGCTTTGTTCTGATCCCAGTCTCCCATGGAACCGACATTGAGCACAATTGGCGGTCCAGATCTCCTCCATGTAACTCCATCAGCCGAAACCGCAAAGGCCAATCGCTCCACGAACCCATCGTTAATATTGTAGTACATCACAAACCGATTTTTAAAGGGGTTAACAGTGTCGATTATCATCGATCCACTCGGGTTAAACAGTACTTCTCCCGGTCCCGTACTGGCACCATCAAAATTGCCTGGGGTCGTTACCAGAGGTGCGCTGGTATCCTGTATTAGTACGGTATCCCCTATCCAATTAATCCCATCAACGGAGCTTGCAGTTCTCATCATTTGCAATACAGCGGGCATTCCGGGATCAACTGTGGTAAATGTACTATCCCAATACCATATTTTATAGGGTGTTCCGACTCCGAAACCATTTCTGTCAAAAAGCACCCTGGAATGACGCGCTGCGGGTGATAATCCTGTCATATTTGCCTGAAACGTCCAGTTTATGCCATCAGGTGATATAGCTTGTGCGATACCGCCTGCGCTAGCAAAGTCGTACCACATCTTATAGAAAGTAAACGGACCGAATGGAGCGAATCCCAGCATGTCATAACGGACGGTTTGGTAAAAAGCTTTTTGTGGAGCAGGTGGGTTATAAACAGGGTTATTGGGGTCCTCATTCCACCGACAGTCGGGAATACTACACGGCCGAATTGTTGGCGGGATAGTTGGCGGGATAGTTGGCGGGGTAGTTGGCGAAGGTGTTGGCGGAAAGAGATCCGGGCACTGTGGCGGGAACGTGATCGGCGGGCAGATGAACGAAGGAGTTGGCGTCGGCACTGGAATAATCGGACGCGGCTGACAGAACTTCGCCAACACTTCCAGCTTCACTTCCGCTTCTACTTGGATCTCTTTGCAGATTATGACTTCCAGTTCCACCATGCCGCCAAAAAGAACGGTGTTATTCGGCATGCAATCGACGGCAGTAATGCGGCAGAGGATGTTGGATTCATCCAACGGTTCCGGCAGGCACAGCACGATTTCGTCATCGAATTGGATGGTAGCCGGGAATTCGCACAACAGCGTTCCGTTGGCAAATATACGGATCAAGAGAGTCGCACCGAACAAGAAACGGACCATGCCAACAGGAACGACGTTTCCATTTACGATGATATTTTCACGTCGGATGCCTATTATGGTGCAAGAAAAATCAACTGACTGTGTGGGTTGAGATTTCGGGATCAGTGGGAATGTCAGAGGAACGATCGGCTCCACGCATTGGATGGTGATGTTCTGACCTGCACGGATCGCTGCATCCACTAGCGGTAGGCAATCGTCCGGGATTGGGATTTTGTTTCGATCCCTGTTGGCGGCAACGACCCAGTCGTATACCTTTTGAACGCGGATGCAATCCGTCGGAAGTGGCGCAGCTGTTGGCAATGGTGCGGGAGTTGGAGGGAGAGTGGGCGCTGGGAAAAAGATGATGGCTACTCCAGCTAGAAAGGTACCAGACACTTCGATCAGAGCGATCTCGGTATTGAATGTTGGACTGGCGGGATTCGTGTCGATCACCGAAACATTGTCAGAGAGTGCATTCGTGACATAGGCGCGAGTGCCATCAGGTGTTATCGCAATACCGGCGTGGCCAGATCCAGAGAGTGTGACTTTAAAGATCTCCATGTTGAAATTGGGGCTCGCTGGGTTCGTGTCGATTACAGAAGCGTCGGGGGAAAACAAGTTGGGAATATAACCACGTGTGCCATCCGGGGTGATTTGAATTTCTATGGGAGTGTTTCCAGTTAAGAGTATACTATTGATCTCGGTGTTATAGGTGGCGCTGGTTGGGTTTGTATCAATAACGGAGACTCTGTTGGAGTTTAGCATGGTGACATCGGCGCGATTGCCGTCTGGGGTGAAAGCTACGTCAAGCGGACCTGTTCCTGTTACGTTTATCAGGTCAATTTCGGTGTTGAAATTGGGGCTGGCGGGATTGATATCTATTACAGAGACATCGTTCGAAGCGTTATTCGGCACATAAATGCGTGTGCCATCCGGGGTGATCATAAGAACGCTCGGCCCCATTCCTTTCAATCCGATTGTACCGGTCATGGTATTGAATGTTGGACTGGCTGGATTTGTGTCAATTACGGAGAGATTGTTGGACATTTGATTCGCAATGTATGCGCGATTACCGTCAAGGCTGATCACGATACCGGTGGGGCCGGTTCCCACTCCGAGAAGCGGTATCAGTTGGATCTCGGTGTTGAAGGTAGGACTGCCGGGATTCGTATCTATCACGGAGACATCACCAGAGGTATTGTTCGTGACATACGCACGTGTTGTATCCGGTGTGACCGCGATTCCGAGGGGCGTCATCCCCGTTACTGAAAACAGGCCAACCTCGGTATTGAAGGTGGGACTTGCCGGATCCACATCAATTACAGAGACATTGTCTGAGCCCCTATTGGCTACATAAGCAAGTTGTGTCATATTCCACTCCTTCCTCTTGAAATTACCACTGTCAATAATAACGTTTTATTTTATGGGACTGTTGTCATTTATGTATAGGCTAACGATGACCAAACAACAAATTAATAAGAAAAGAAGTGTTTAATTGGGGTTCAACCACAATAACTAGATCATATCGTAGTTTACCGTTGTAGAAATGGTTGCTACTCTAAAAGCTGAACCAATCTCCATTTCGCATAGGTCACATTAATTTAAGCCTAATAGAATGATGACGAGAGAAATTCCCCTAAGCTCATGTCTTTGTAGTACCCAAGGTGTTGTGTAGAAACGAGCCATTTGTGATTTTCATCAATAACCTTACGACTGATGATTAATGGGATCAAAAAATGAATAAAGGTGAACCAAAACGGCTGTCTGGGCTGGGCAGCTGTTTTGGTTCACCTAACGAGGTTCATTAGTTAAATGCTGACAGACACAACAGCAGCAGTCTAGGACTTTATTTTCACAGAACAACTATTATGATGATCATTGTGCTTTACACGGTACCAATAAGCGTACTGTTCATGGTAACCGATTTTTTCATATAACCGCAAAGCAGGTTGATTGTCTTGGAGCACCTGCAAATAAGAATACTTCGCCCCCTGCTCTTGTCCCCACTGTAACAAGTTCAATACCAGTTGCTCACCCAATCCTTGATTCCGAAAGGCTTCATCTGTCACGATATCAAATAGACCGATATACTCTCTCTCCATGACCCCGAGTCCGCATGCTACCACCTTGTCCTGTTGATAAAGGGAAGCATAACAAGTCCGAGGGATAATCTTGCGCAGCGTCTGAGTCATCGTCTCTTTCGCCTTTTCTCCTTGATTGTTTAGGCGGCAATAGTCGTCTCTCCACTCATCTGTGCAATGTTCGTCTATACGCACGGTGTGGAGGGACGGGGCTGTCACTTTTTCCAGCGATACGGCTTGCATACTCACAAGATCTTGGGTGACATATCCCTTTTGTTCTAAGAGTGCCTCTAAATCGTGGGGCTCGGCGAACGGTGTCATTTTAAAAATCGTTGGCAGCCCTTTGCCCTCGTAGTAGGCTTCGCAATCAGCTATTTTGCTTTCAAGCTCCTCTGTCGCTGGATACAAAGGATAAATGGAATTCGCCCGTTTCGTGTAGCCATCGGCAAAACGCAGCAGCCACCCGTCGTAAATCATCGTTTCCAGTGCAGGCCAGGCATTGATCGACAGCTCTTCTAGCTTTGGATACAAGGTGTATTCCTCCTGTTTTTTCTTATAATAATACATTAATACGAATAATTAACCAGGTTAAATGGAACGGATAAGGCTTCTTAGTTCATAGTAAGTACCTGAAGGTTTGCCAAGTCTGCTTTTATCGCTTACAATACTGAATAAACGTTCAGTATTTTTCAATTCCAGCTTAAAGTATCTGTCAGCAAGCTAGAAGGAGGAGAAGCATGCGTGAATAAAAAGAAACAGCAAACCGAGCAGACAAAGAAGAAGATCGCCGATGCAGCCAGAGGTTTATTTGTACAAAAAGGCTACAAAGCCACGTCCATAGAAGATATCGTGAAAGCTACCGGATGCAGCGCCGGCAACATTTATTATCATTTTAAGAGCAAGGAAGGGATTTTTTTACATCTAATTGAAGATTGGAACCGGGAATGGGAAGAGACATGGTTGGCCAAGGAAACGCTCTACCCGACCATGATGGGTAAATTGTATGGCATGGCTGAACATTTAGCGCTCGATCAATTGAATCATCCGTTAACCAAGGCCGTTGATGAATTTTTCAACAACTCAGAGAAAGCTTCGGATGTGGAGGAACGAATAAACGAAATGGTCAAAGGTTATCTTGACTTTAATCAGCAGTTACTGCAGAGAGGAATCGATAACGGTGAATTCAAAGTCACCAATGTTACCGGGCTCTCCATTATCTTGGACAGTATGATGGTGGGTTTAAGTCAACATGCAAAAAAAATGGAACGAGAGGAAGCGATGGCTGCTTACCGGTTGGCTATGGATGTGTTTTTGCATGGCATTGCCAAGCCGTCCCGCTAGCTCCTTTTTTTCACTATTATCTAGAATGATTATTCAGTATTTGCAGGGCATTGGAGGAATAAAGAATGGCGTTATTATTAAAAAATCGAGGAGCCGTACTGATCCTTATGTTCAATCTTTTTCTTGTTTTTACGGGGATCGGCCTTGTCATACCGATTATGCCTAAGTTCATGGAGATTTTAGGAATTACCGGGGGGATTATCGGGTTATTGGTTGCTGCCTTTTCGCTGACACAGCTTCTTTTTTCGCCCCTAGCCGGCCGATTGGCTGATTCATTCGGAAGAAAAAAGATGATCGTCATCGGTTTGATCGTGTTTGCCATCTCAGAAGGGCTGTTCGGGCTAGCAAGTTCACCTTTCCTGCTGTTTGTTTCCAGGATGCTCGGCGGCATTAGTGCAGCAATGATTATGCCGGCCGTAATGGCTTACGCGGCAGATATCACGACAAAAGAAGAACGCGCGACCGGGATGGGGTATATAAACGCAGCCATTACAACAGGTTTTATTATCGGGCCAGGCATTGGCGGATATATTGCTGAATTTGGTATCCGCGTGCCCTTTTATTGCGCCGCAGTTGCGGGGATTATCGCTGCATGCATCACATGGTTAATCCTCCAGGAATCCCTCCCTGCAAAAGAAGCTTTATCTGATTCTGCATCTCATGTGAAGCAACCGAGCAGCCTTCTTTTGCAATTGAGGTACGCCTATCGAGAACCCTACTTTTTAAGCTTGATTATCGTTTTTGTCATGACTTTCGGACTGGCCAATTTTGAAACTGTCTTTGGACTGTTTGTCGATCATAAATTTGGGTTTGAGCCTAAAGATATTGCCTTTATCATTACGTTCGGCTCAATAGCCGGCGCTGTGGTCCAGGTTACGGCCTTTAGCTGGATATTGAATCGTTTTGGCGAGAAGCGTGTCATTTCGACCTGTCTTCTCTTTGCTGGATTGTTTATTGTTCTGACGCTTTTCGTTCACAAATTTTGGATGATTTTTGCCGTTACCTTTATTATATTTCTGGCGATCGATATTTTGCGTCCGGCCATCAGTACACAACTGTCAATGGTGGCTAAGGATCAACAAGGCTATGTTGCCGGCCTTAACTCGGCCTTTACCAGTCTCGGCAATATTGTTGGACCTATCATAGCCGGATTTTTGTTTGATCTGGATATTAATTATCCGTATATACTCGCATGCATTATATTAATTGTCAGTTTCTTTTTATCTCTTAGAGATAAAAAAAGTAGTAGCTTGCAGAAGGCAGCCTCCTGACAACCGCCCACGGTGTTAGAAGATGGGGGATTTAAAAGAAAGTTGGTAAAAGTAACGGGATCAATATTTGAATGCTGACAGAAACAACAGCGGCAGTCTAGGACCTTATTTTCTCTTCCTAGTCTGCCGCTGTTATACTTTGATCGGATGAGTCTATGCTTCTACAGCCAGGTAGTCTTGTCTTCTGCTTCCGTACGCGCTGTCACGGGCGTTTCGCCTTCGGGATAGCCGATGAAGAGTGTCCCGATTACTTTTTTGTTCTCGGGAGACCCGAGGAATTGCATCAATCGCTCGTCACGGACCAAGCCCACACCCCTTGTCCGCCATACCATGCCGAGCCCCAGCTCTTTTGCAGCCAGCCACATAGAGTGGATCGCACAGCATACAGCGTATTCGTTATCTTCGGACGAAGCTTCATCGCCAGAAATGACATCTGCTGTTACAACGATAACAAGCGGTGTCTTTTCCAAGACCGCCAAAGAATCGCTGACTAAATTAGGCTTGGTAGGAAAACGTTCGAGCAAAAACGCCTTCGCGATCTCCTCGAATCGCTCTTTAGCTTCTCCTCTGATCACATAAAAATGCCATGGCTGACGCAAACGGTCATTCGGAGCCAAAACAGCACAGTCCAGCAGCGCTTGAATTTTTTCTGTTTCCACTTCTTTCGGAATATAGTTTCGCACCGCTCTGCGGCTTTTTAGCAGTTCTTGTACACTCACTTTTGCTGCCTCCTCATTTCACCCATATGCACAATTTTACCATTCATTATATACAAGCCCTCTTCGTTCGTACAGATTCAGACACTAAGAAGACGCATTCCCCCGCCTCATTTTGCATGAATCGTCACTTGAGCTTTATGTTCATCCTCTTTTGCTACGTAAATATCATACTGTGTGTAATCCTTTTTTGGAAAAAAGCCAAAATTCTTCATGGCCAAACGCCGTATAGATCAGGAGCTTATATTTGGAAAAAAGGGCATGAAAAAAAACTCATTTCGTCCCTCCTCTCTTTTCGTTCAGAAGAAAAGGTTTTTCCTATATGGTCAATATCTCAAGGTAGGGGAGTCTAATCAAAGCCCATTGCGGTCTCATCGTTTCGAGTGGTTATGGAGCAGAGGAAATGGAAGTGATAGGACTATATCGATAATGAAAAAAGTCTCTTACATAAAGTCTCTTGGATTCGAATCACAGTCGATTTTTAAGAGCTTGAACCAATTTTTGAGGAATACTCGTGTCTCTAAGACTGTTTTTGCAATATCACCTTTTTGAATATCAAGATACAAGCTATAACCGCCATCAGATTTAGATTCGATGGGAATCAAGTCAACCCATTCGTTAAAATCTTTAACTGCTTCGATGACGCTATCCACTTGTGGCTTTGATACATCACTTACTATCATCAAAAACTGTCTTTTCAATAATACACCCCATTATTTTTTTCTTCATTATATCATATCACAGTTAGGAGTATCGGATAGGAAAGGCAAGGATTAGATGAAGTGAAGACCAGTCTAAAACCATTTTTCATGTTTTGGACTGGTCTCCTATTTATTAACCGTTACAGCTCTATGAGCGGAATTCCGTTTGCTGCTGCCACTGGCTCGACTGGTTTTCCAGCGGAACGAACCAGTGTGTAATATTCATAGCAACCAATCACTCCATAATCCCCGTCGATCACACCAGGATAGGCACGGTTTACTGAGTATACCTGGCTTTGGTGTGCCCGCAGCGCTTCACCTTTTTGCATCCGATAGCGGGTGATGTCCACCTTTCCTGTGATGGGCACGGCCGCTTTTGGCCCACTGTCCGGGCAATGATCATAATAATGAGGGATGGACACATAGTACAAATCAGGATATTCACTAGGAGACATCGTCTGTTCTGCCTGCTCGACAGCCAGCGTGGTCGCCTGGCACGTAACAATGTGGTCAGGATGCCCAGTCACTCCGTCTGGAGGAAAGGTAACGACAATATTTGGCTTCCAGTCGACAATCGCTTCTTGAATTCTGCTTGCCAGCTCATCCATATCCGCATGCTCCAACGAACCATCAGCGTAACGGAACAAATCCAGTCGACTGATACCCAAAACTTCTGCCGCTTTGCCAAGCTCCTGCTCACGATGGCGTGCCAGCTTATCCCGACAATCGATATCAAACGGACCTGAACGCCCTTTGCAGCCAGATGTGATGCATAACAGGCAGGTCTGTTGTCCACCGTCCCGGCACTTGGCTAATGTGCCTCCACACGCAAACGATTCGTCATCAGGATGGGGAAACACGAGCATTACTTTTTTCATAGAAGGCACCTCATTTATCGTCAGCTCGGCTGCCTAGATAGGCCAACCCTTTTGCAATGACACCGTAGATCGGAGCATTTTGCGCATTTTCGATGACTACCTGCGAGGCGTACCGGCGGACTCGCTCTACGACGATCTTACGTACACGCTCGTCGTTTTGCAGGACGCCTCCCTGCAGGATCATCTGGAACGGTTTATTTTTCATGTTCAAATGATCAATCACGGCACGGACTGCCAGAAACAGCTCTTCGCCTGCAATCTCCAAGATGGCAACAGCGACCTGATCCTTGGCGTCTGCTGCTTTACTGACTAGCGGTGACAGTTCTCCTACCTTCTCTACCGAATAAAGAGAGCTATATGTCCAATTGAATAACTCATCTACACGTGCAAGACCTAGATAAGGAAGAAGCAAATCTTTCAGCATGGTGGTCTCGCCTCTGCCGTCCGCGTCTTTTAATACCGCCATGATCGCCTGCTTGCCGATCCAGTAGCCGCTGCCCTCGTCTCCGACACGATGCCCCCAACCACCCGCACGTGCCGTCTCTTGCGCATCGTTTACTCCAAATGCGATGGAGCCTGTGCCAGCGATCACGAGAATGCCGGGCTTGCCGCCGGTTGCCCCGAGCAGAGCGGCAAATCCGTCGTTTTCCACGATTAAATGACATACCTTGATGCGGAGTTCTTGGAGCACTTTGCTCACCATGCCACAAATGATTTGCCGATCATGCTCCGTATCCAGTCCGGCGAGACCAAACACCGCACACTCCACTTCCCAGTCCATTTGCCCGCCTGCAGAAGCTTCCACCTGTCTGGCAATCTCGTTACGAGCTTTTGCATCCGCCAGCGCCTGTGCAATGGCGGCGATCAGCTCGCGTGATGCCGCTTCCTCTCCAATGCCTTGATAATTACACGAGCCGGAACGTCCTACCCCGACTTCTTGTTTGGATCGGTCCACCAGCACCGCCAGGCACTTGGTGCCCCCTCCGTCCACTGCCAGAAGAGGAATCCGCACCACGGCCATTAACCCACGCTCCATTCGGCTGTCATTTGGTCGAGATTTTGCATCACAGCCGTAACCGCCTGTTTGGCCTGATCCAGCCATGCCGCTTCCTGCTGCAGAACAGTTCGGCGTTCGCTGATCATCCGCTTGATCTCATCCGGGTTCGGACCGCCAGGCAGCTTGCGAATCGTAACGAAGTGAACCGGGTCTAGAGCGAGCTTTAGCTCTTCTGCTGTGATCAACAGTTCTCTGTCGATGACTTTCTTTGCTGCCCGATTGACCAGCCCCAGACTGATCTGATCTGCTGCAAGCCCTGCACTCATCGCTTCATTTACTACGTGGCTCACAATGTGATGAGCTTTGCGAAACGAGATCCGATCCGTACGCACCAGCGTATCTGCAAGCTCTGTTACCGTGGCATAACTTCCTTTTGCCCGCTCTAGAAGTACTTCTTTATTCACCTGCATGGTTCCTACCACACACGCCATCAAACGGTACATTTGCTCTAAGACTGACATGCTGCGCCAAGCGTATGGCTGCATGTCGTCTTCCGTATCGACGATATCTCCGAATGGGGTGTTGTGCATCATCGTCAGCACGGTTGTCGCATTGCCAGCACAACTGGACAATAAGGAGCGCATATGTTCAAAGGAAACCGGATTTCGCTTTTGCGGCATGATCGAGCTGATCTGCACGTAGGGACTCGCTACCTTAAGCCCAGCAAATTCTTGCGTGCACCACAGCAGCATATCTTGTACGGTACGTCCCAAATTGATGGCTGCCAATTGAACCGCTGTTGCTACCTCTCCTAAATAATCCGCTCCACATACTGCATCATAGGAATTTTCCACCAATTCGTCAAACCCGAGCAATTCTTTCATTCGCTCCCGGCTAATCGCAAAGCCCGACGTCGTCAAAGCTGCCGCGCCCATCGGACTGCGATTGCACGTCCGGTACGCCTCCATAAGCCTCTTGATGTCACGACTGACTAAATCCGTCGCAGCCATCATGTAATGGGCCATGGTTGTTGGCTGTGCCTGCTGGGTATGGGTATAGCCAATCATCACCGTCTCCGCATGTTCTTGTGCAAAGAGGAGCAGATGCTCTTTCAGATAGAGGGCAGAAGCCAAGGTAACCAACAGTTTTTCACGCAGCACCATGCGGTAAATCGTAATCCCCATGTCATTGCGACTCCGCGCCAGATGCAAATTGCCCGCCACATCCGGAGCAAGCGCAAGCAAACGGCTCTCTACCTGAAAGAACAAATCTTCAAACTGCCCGGTATACGAAGAGCGGCGCAGTTCATCCATCTCAATCCCGCTTAGTGCACGGGCAATCATCCGGGCTTCATCATCCGTGAGCAGCTCCTGTTCACGCAGCATGATCAGATGTGCCTTATTTATAGCCATCATCGGTTCCAAAAGATGGTTTTTGGCTTCGTTAAATGCGGGCTCCAGAACGGCCTCCACATACGTTTTTCCCGGGAAACTAGCCCCCTCCTGCTGAAAAATGCGCTCTCTGTAATCCATCCTTTTTCGCATCTCCTTCCCTGCCGATTCGTTGGCTACTACTTTTTCTGCGATGGAATCTCTCGTGCAGATGAGGTGAAGCGATCATAGAAAATCGCCTCACCACTCTGCTAGAGAGATCGTGATCCTTATGTGGACCAAGTATTGCTGCTTTTACTGATGCAGGCTGACCATGTTGACAAACATCCGAATCGCGCCAGGCACCAGAGCAGGTATTTCGCGGTACCAGACAAGCGAGCTATACGTATACGTACCTTTGCCATACTTGGCAGAGAGGAACGTTCCTGTAAATTCTTTCTCACCGGCGTCACCATTGGAGATGAGCTCGGTGTATTCTTTGCCCCATTCCGCCGGATTGTAAGCGGAACGGTCTTGAATCCAGTTGTCCCAATCTTCATTTGTGATTTTGTTAGGCGTGTTGAACAGCGGATGTTCAGGTGCCAGCATCGTCACTTTGGAGTTTTCATCTGTGACCCGCCATTGAATGAGCGGCGCACCGATTTTGATTGGATATGGAGCAAGCTCAGGCTTCCACTTGTCTTCTGGCTTATGGTATTGTACAACGAGATTTCCGCCATTCTGTACGTACCTAAGCAAACGTTCATTGCTCGGTATCAGCTCTGGGCGGAATCCATAAGCGCGAATTCCTAGGACGATCGTGTCGTACTGGCTAAGATCACCAGACTCGATATCTTTTGCCGTCAGATTTGTCACATTGACGCCTACTTGAGACAAATACTGATCAATGTTGTCAAAGCCGCTGGATACATAGCCGACTTTTAAGCCGTCTGGCACTTTCAGATCAAACGCTTGAATCGCTACTGTCGCAGGTTGAACAAAATAGGTGGTGCCGATATGCGGATAGCGAATCACTTGCACACCGTGGCGGCTCTCTTTTCCGCTACTAGTCGCGACGGCAGTGACTGTGTACTGATCCGGTTTGACAGAAGCCGTGGCTTTTACGGTAAAGGCAACCGATTTCGTTTCCCCTTTTGCTTCAAAAGCAAGCGGCGCTGCTTTTGGTTCTACCGTCCAGCCTTTGGGTACATCCAATGAAATGTTTGTTTGCGCTGCACCCGGATTGTAATTTTTCACCGTTACCTTGACCGGGATCGGTTCTTCCGGCTTTTGCGTATTCAATACGGTAGCACCAGGACTCGGCACCAGCGAAAAAGATGGAAGGACTGCAATTGCATCGGCTGGTACGACATGGCTATTCGCCGTTGAACCGTCTAAGCTGTACGAGACATCAGCTGAAATTGCCGGCGCCGCGTACGGTTGGAATAATTTCGCATTCGCAGGAACCGAGACATCAAATGTCGTCTTGACTGTCTGATTGTAAGCGAGCTGCGAGAAGCTGGTGGTAGACAGCGCTGTTGCCTGCCAGCCCTTTGGAACGTTTAATTTCAGGTCTACCTTGCCTAGCTTGGTTTGCCCACCGTTATAGGCCGTAACCGTTACTTTGGTCGTCTGGCCCGCCACCAGCTCACCTGTTTCCGGCTTTACTTTGGTGACGAGGGAGAGTGCCTCCGCACTCGCTCTGTTTAGCTGTGCCTGTTTGACTTCCAGACGGTGCAAGAGGTCTGTTTTTGTATCCGCAGCCAATCGAGATGCTCTCACATCGGCTGTTGCTTTTTGGACATCAGCCAGCATTTCGTGCACTTCCTTGGCTACCGTAGAAAAATGCGGATAGGCTGCAATGACTTCTGCTGCATCCTTTTGCAGCTTTTTCAGTTCGCCTGCTACTTTTTCTCCTCCGGCCAGGCCCGTTACTTCCTTGGCCAGATCGTCGAAGCTGTATGCAATGCCATCGAAAAAGTCCGTTTCTTTGTTTTTGCTCTCAACGACTGCCTGGTCCAGCTTGTAATAGTTGTAGCTTGGTCCTTCATCATAGTGGCGACCCATTCCCTGGCTCTTGTGCATAAAACGGGATTCCTCACCCAACTGCAGGTACGACGCACCATAAATTTCGTCGTAGGCTCCAACAGGAACACTGACCGAATAATCGTCTTCCTTGGCCGGTAAATATAGCTTCTTCACCTGCCAGGCTGCCAACCCTTCTTTGAGTTGTTCTGGAAAGACGTTGGGATCGGCTGCATCTTTGAATGCTCGTACGGTAATGACGTTAATCGCACGGTGATGGCCATGAGTCGAAGGTTCGTTCAGAAATGCGGGAATCACTACATCAGGTCTGATTGTACGGATTTTACGAATCAGCTTTTCGTACGCAACTTGCTCTCCCCATTTTTCCAAGGTCTCGTCCGGACTTTTGGAAAAACCGAAATCGAAAATGGGATCATCAATCTTCTCACTCAAATTTTCCAAATGGATATTGGTGATTTTGGATGCCTCTTGCAATTCGCGTGTGCGGATAATCCCTAGTGCGTTACCGAGCTCACTGCCAATTTCGTTTTGCCCGCCTTCCCCCCGGTTGGCGATGACGCTGGACGTATCCACGCCTTTACCCAGCGACAGATAAGCGAGCATGGCACTGTGCTCGTCATCCGGATGAGCCCCGGTATTCATAGCGCTGGCAATCGTGGTGAGCGGTTTGATCGCTTTCCACAGATCGACAACTCCCCGGTCAGCATGGGCAGTCTGGGGTGCTGCCGGCATAATCAAGCTCCCGACTAGCACCGCCGCTGTCGTAATCGTGTACAACTTGGCAAGCTTCCCCTTTTTCAATGAACTCTCCTCCATTCCCCTTCTCAGAGCCAGTTCAAAAAGGAGGATGTTTCGATGCCCCGATGAGAGGGCACAAACAGAGCCTAGAAGTTCAAGGCGCGGCAGACCCGAGCAGCGCAGCGTAGGTGAGTCTACGTGAGCAGCGAAGGGGCAACGCAACGCAGAAATTCGACAGCTATGTCTCCCGGACTTTTTGAACTTCCTCTTTCAGATTGGTGTGTATATCAATCATGGACTCCTCTAGTAGCATCTCCTGTTGTTCCATGGATCGACCAGAAAATAACATAACGAAAGTGAAATGGGTGTTTCGCCTAACGTAATAGAGGACAAGCGATCATTCATTGCTTCTGACTGATCATGTTGACAAACAGACGGAATGCACCAGGAACGAGCTGTGGAATTTCTCTGAACCAGGCGAGTGAGCTGTACGAGTATGTCCCCTTGCCATAGTGCGCAGTGAGGAAAATGCCCCGAAACTCTGGCTCTCCAGGATCGCTAGTTGCAATCAGCTCGGTATACTCGCTACCCCAGCGCGAAGGATTGTAGATGGAGCGCTCCTGCACCCAGCCGTCCCAGTCCGCTGCTGAAATCAGATTGGGCTTGTGAAAGATCGGGTGCCGAGGTGCAAGCATCCGCACTTCCGATTGCTCGTTGGTTACCCGCCAATCGATCAGGGACTCCCCGATAAAAATCGGATACGGTGCGAGCTGAGGCTTCCATTTGTCCTCCGGCTTATGGTACTGAACGACGAGATTGCCGCCATTTTCCACATACTGCAAGAGACGCTGATTGCTCTCGATCAGCTCTCTGCGGAATCCGTAGGCGCGGATGCCGAGAATGATCGTGTCGTACCGGGACAAATCCCCTGACTGAATCTCATTAGCATCGAGGTTGATGCAATTCACGCCTACTTTGCGCAAGTATTTATCCATATTGTCAAAGCCGCTCGATACGTAGCCAATCCGTTGATTCTCCGGAATAGCCAGATCAAACGCCTGTACAATCAGCTCAGCAGGACGGATCAAATAGCTGCGACCCACATGCGGATATTCGATAACCTGTACGTCGTGGGCAATCTCTGCTGACCCATCGCCTCTCGTCACCCGCGCGAAAATCAGATATTTTCCATTCTCCACCTGTGGTGTCGTTTTTACCGTAAAGGAGATCGTCTTTGTTTCGCCTCGGAAGGAAAAAGGCACTTCGACAAAGCTTGGTTCAGCGCTCCAGCCATCCGGCATCTGAAGCGATACTTTCGCGGTAGACGAGCCAGGACGGTACTGCTTCAACGTTACTTTTACCGGAATCGTTTCATTGGTGTGGAGCGTATTTAAAACCACATCGTCTGGCGTAAGCGTCAAGGCATATGGCGGCAGAACGGCCACTCTGGCTTCGGGTTCTACACGAATGATACTTGCGGTATCAAAGGCGAAGTACTGCGCTTCCACCTCAAGCACTGGCGGTTTGTATGGATGAAACATCTTGGCATCGGTGGGAATAAACACTTCATACACCGTACAAACCGTCTGGTTGTAAGGTAGACGAGGAAACGCAGTAGGCGTCAGCGGCTTCGCCGTCCAGCCACGAGGAACTCGCAGTCTGAGTTGCACATGCTCGACCTCGATTGCTCCACCGTTGTAGGCAGTAACGGTTACTGTCGTAGTCTGACCTGCCACCCACTCGCCGCTCTCCGGCTTGATTTTGACTACCAGTGACAGAGCCTCAGCACTGGCACGGTTCAATTGTGCTTCTTTGATCCCGAGGCGATACATCAAGTCAATCTTGGTCGCCTGATCAATCGGGGAGGATTGCACCTCCTGCTGCGCCCGCTGCAGCAACGCTTTCATCCGGTGCACACGGCTCGCCACCTCGGCAAATCGCGGATAGGCCGCTAGCACTTCCCCCGCCGCATTATGCATGCTGTGCAGGACTTGCGCTAGCTCGGTTCCACCTTTTGCCGCTACATCCTCTGCCAAATCTGCGAAAGTAAAGGGCAATCCGGAAAAAAAGTCGCGTTCTTTTTCCTGTGCAGGTACTACCGAGGCATCCAGTCTGTAATAGTTGTAGGTGGGGCCTTCATCGTAATGGACCCCCATGCCCTGCGTTTTATGCATAAATCGGGATCGTTCGCCTAGCTGGACATAGGAGGAGCCGTAGTTTTGATCGTATTCTCCTACGGGAACCGCCACATGGTAATCGTCGTTGTCCATGATGGGCAGGTACAGCTTTTTCATCTGCCAGGGCAAAAGCCCGCTTTCCAGATGATGTGGAAACACTTCCGAGTCTGCTGCTCCCTCAAATGCTCGTTGAGTCAGCAACGTAATCGCTCGGTGATGACCGTGTGTCGTCGGCTCATTTTCAAAGCAAGCAATCACCACATCTGGACGAAGCTCCCTGATTTTTCGCACCAAGCGCTCATAGACGACATCTTCTCCCCATTTGCGGAACGTCTCCTGGGCGCATTTGGAAAAACCGAAATCATGGATGGGATCATCCAGCTCTTCGCTAAGGATCCCAAGTGTCACATTGCTCATGAGCGAAGCTTCTTCCAGCTCTCTTGTGCGAATAATGCCAAGAGCGACACCTTGCTCGCAACCAATCTCATTTTGGCCGCCTTCGCCCCGAGTCGCGATAATGCTGGAAGTGTAAACTCCACGCCCCATTGCGAGATAAGCAAGCATCGCGCTATGTTCATCATCGGGATGTGCCCCCGCATTCATCGCGCTCGCAATCGTGGCAAGCGGCTTGATCGCTGTCCACAGGTCGATCAGCCCGTGTTCTCCATGCAGCGTTCGTGCGAATACAGGAATCGGAGGACACGGCAGCTTGGTCGTTTGCACTCCTGGCACCTGCTTGTCGATTGACTCACTGCTTTCCATGTAAAGCTCCTCCTTTATAACCATGGCGCATGATGAAACCGCGGTGCCAGGGGGACGCAGTACCGGCTTTTGAGCCGTTACTAAACAGCAGTACCGGCTTTTGAGCCGTTACTAAACAGCAGTACCGGCTTTATCCCCCGTAAGTTTTTTAGAGATGAACAATACGACGATGATGACCACGATTTGCAAAACACCGTAGGCGCACGCGGTACCAAACTCAAAATTGTACATGCGTTGGAAAACGGCTACCGACAACGGGGTCGTCCGTGGGGTAAAGATCAGGATCGATGCGACGAACTCCCCGATACACTGTACAAATGCCAGCAAGGTTCCGGCGAGAATTCCCCCTAAAGCCATTGGAAATACAACCCTCCTGAAGCTGTACCACCAAGTCGCTCCCAGATTGCGGGCCGCTTCCTCCACAGAAGGATCCATCTGCATGAGCGTTGCCGAGGTAGAGCGGAACACGAGTGGCAGGTGACGAACAAAGTAAGCAAGCGGGATGATCCAGAACGTCCCGATCAGCACTTGCCCAAAGCTGAACGCCGTTGGCTGGCTGAAGGCTGCGATCAGATTCACGGCTACAACTGTACCCGGCAATGCCCAAGGCAGCATGATCAATACATCCATTAATGTTTTTCCACGGAACTTCAAGCGAACCATGGCGTAGGCAGCTGCTACCCCAAACAGCACGATTCCGATGGAGGCGATCGCGGATAACTGCAAGCTGTTGGCGATCGGTCGCCATGTCTTGCTGTCCGTAAACAAATCGAGATAATGATCCAACGTATATTGTGGAGGCAATATCTGTACCGTCCACGTACCGTCTACCGAGAAGGAGATCAGTACCAGAACGAGAATTGGCAGCATCAGGATAATCGTGCCGATAAACGACAGCACAATCGTTACATAACGCCCAGCTTTACTCTTGATCTCAGTACGGTGCACGCTGACCCCTTTGCTCAAATTCTGGTAATTGCGTGCGCCTTGATACCAACGCATGATCAAGAGAAAGGCAATCGAAACAATAGACAGGATCGTAGACTGCGTTGCTGCCATATCCAGATCTCCGTTGGTACGGGATAGGTAAATCTGCATGGTCATCGTCCGGTCAATTCCAAAAATAAGCGGAGCCGTGTAAGAAGCCATAGAGATCATGAAAACGAGAAGCGAAGACGCCACTATTGCTGGAGTCAGCATCGGCAAAATGATACGGCGCCAGACTGTGAAACGATTTGCTCCGAGACTTGCCGCTGCCTCTTCCAGCGAAGGATCAAGCCCTTTGATGGCAGCCGTCGCCGTCATGAAAAAGTACGGATACATCGTAAAAGCATGGACCACGACTACTCCCCAAAAACCTTTGAGGGAAAAAGGCACTTGTGCCAGGTCAAACAGTTCTTTGATCGCTCGCGGGAAGATTCCACTCTCTCCATAGAGGAAGGTAAACGAAAGGACCCCAATCAATGGCGGCAGTGCCATCGGAACCAGTGCCAGAACGGACAAGATTTTTCGTCCGGGAAACTCATAACGCTCCAACAAAAAGGCCATTGCGACACCGACAATTCCACAACTGATGACACTGAGTATGGAAATGTAGACACTGGTCCACAGCGCTTCTAGATTGGCCGTATGCTCTAAACTGAAAAAGCGCGTGTAGTTTTTCCAAGTAATCTGCTCATCGATGCTGATGCTTGCGATAAACGTTTCGAACAACGGATAAATGACATACGCCAGCAATATTAAAAAGAGCGGCGAAACCAGCACATAGACGAAGGCGGGTGAAGAAGTGATAGTCTTCCGTCTGGCCGCTGCCGGCACTTGCTGCAAATCTGCTCTCAAAAGCTTCTTCCCCCTTATCCTGCGAAATAGATGCTCTCTTTCGGGATATGTAAACCGATTGCCTCTCCCCGCTGTTTAATCGGCCGCCCCAAATTAATCGACATGCTGCGTAGCTGCTCTTGTCCGACCATGGTCATGTAATTTACACATGCCCCGGTAAATTCAGACATAACTACTGCGCCTGATACAACATTCGGTCCCTCTGTCACTGTGCTTTCCTGAACGGATTCAGGACGGATGGACATCGTGATCGTCTCTCCTGCAGCCAGATGGGAGCGCGGCGAAGCATTTTGTTTCAAGCCGCAGAGCACGTGTCCAGAAGGGATCCGTACTTGAACTTCGTCTCCTTCGATGCCGACGATCGTCCCTTCCCACAGATTCGTCTCCCCAATGAAAGAGGCGACGAAACGGTTGACCGGGAAATGGTAAATCTCATGCGGTGTACCTACTTGCTGGACCTCGCCGCTCTGCATGACCATGATTCGATCTGACATCGACATCGCCTCAGCCTGATCATGGGTAACATAAATCGTTGTAATCCCAAGCTCCAGCTGAAGACGCTTGATTTCAAAGCGGGTTTCCTCGCGCAGCTTGGCATCCAGATTGGACAGCGGCTCATCGAGGAGCAGAATCTGCGGCTCAATTACGAGCGCTCGTGCCAGGGCAACGCGCTGCTGCTGACCACCCGATAGCTGGTCAATCCGTCGTTCACCGTAGCCTTCTAGCCGCACCAGCTTCATGATGCGTTCCACACGTTCCTTTGTATCCGTTTTGTTGATTTTGCGAACCTGCAGCCCAAACGCGATATTTTCAAAGACAGTCATATGCGGGAACAAGGCGTAGTTCTGGAAAACCATCCCCGTATTTCGCTTGTGAGGGGGGACTAAAGTCACCTCATGATTTCCGAAGCGGATTTGTCCTTCTGTCGGAAAGTAAAAACCCGCGATCATTCGCAAGGTGGTTGTTTTGCCGCAACCGCTCGGCCCCAAAAATGTGAAGAATTCACCTGATTCAATATGAATGTGAACGTCTTCGACCCCTTTTGCCTGGCCAAACCGTTTGTAAACGTGATCAAGTGTTACGCTGCTCATCAGGTTTTCTTTCCTCCTTCGTGGCAAGTCGTGGCAAAGTGGTAGCCTCCAGCACAAGTGACTAGACGGAAAGGACATCCTTCCCGTCTAGACTTGATCGAGCATTCCCAAAAAGTGGCGTAATTATTTCTTGCCTTTGCCTTTGATGTTTTCATCCCAATGCTGCATCCACTCTTTTTCCTTGGCAGCCATGACACCCCAGTCAAGGTCCATTGGTTTGAGCTCCAGATTTTTCATAAAGTCTGGCAAATCGTCCTTGCTGATATCGGTACGAGCCGGGAACTGGAAGCGTTCTTTAGCCAATTGGGAAGCAATTTCTGGACTCATCAGGAATTCCATAAAGTTTTTAGCTGCGTCCATGTTTTTCGCGCCTTTGACCAGAGCGATACCGTCTACGAGAATCGGTGCACCACTCTTCGGATAAATGAAGTCATACGGATGGTTGTTCTTTTTGCCTTGGAGCAGGACATCCTGCAGGTTCCACAAAGAGATCACACCCTCTTGACGATCCAGCTTGAGGTAGAGGTTGGTTGGGTCCTGTGTGTACTCTTTCGTATTGGCATCCAGCTTCATCAGCCAGTCATAGCCTTTTTCAGGTGTATCCGCACCTTGGCGGAAAATCATTGCGGAATAAATAGTGCGCATCGTACCGGATGGCAGAACGTTGCGGATTACGATTTTGTCCTTGAATTTAGGATCGAGCAATTCGTCCCAATCTTGCGGTGCTTCTTCAGGCTTGAGCACCTCGGAGTTGTACATGATCACCTCTGGCAGGAGCATTTCTCCGTACCAGCGATCTTGTGGATCCTTGTACAAGTCAGGAACCTTGTCGGAGAAGGTAGGCTTATAAGCTTCCAGTAGTCCTTCATCAGCGGCTGTACTCAGTGCGGACTGTGTACCTCCCCACCAGAAGTCAGCTTGCGGATTGGCTTTCTCGGCACGCACACGCTCCAAAATTTGCTGTGCGCCCATTTCCAGCGTTTCCACTTCGATATTCGGATACTTCTCCTTGAATTTCGGCAGAACGACTTCGAAAATGTTCTTGTCTCGTCCTGTGTAAATGACGAGCTTTTGCGGTTCGCCAGACGGCGCTGGTGTCGCCGGTTGTGCTGCTGGCTGTGTGCCCGCTCCAGTGTTGTTGTTAGCAGGCGCAGATTGCTGTCCTCCGCCCGAGCACGCAGCCACAGTCAGTGCCAAGGAGCTTACGAATACACCTTGCATCCATTTTTTTAGTTTGTTGTTGGACTTAATCAAAACTTACTCCCCCTCTTTTCTTCTCTTCTCACTCTTTGTCAAGCAATCTCGCAAACGGAAACGCTTCCAGAACACAATGCACGGCGCCAATCAAGCCTGCCCTCTCTCCCAGACTCGCCTTTTCGAGACAAGGCACTTCTGGCACCCACTCGGTCAGCCAATCCTGAATCCGCTTCACCCCTTCTTCGTCGACATGGACCATCTCCCCGCTCAGGATTAAAAGCTCAGGGTTCAATACGCTAACGATGTTGGCCATTCCGTACGCCCAATGCCGGTAGACATCGTCGAGAAGACGCTGTGCTTTCCCGTTTTTTTGCCGAGCGCAGCGGATGAGCTCTTCTATGACACTCGACCCTTCCTGAAGGTCAGAGAGAAATCCCTTGGCCTGCTGCAGTATTCCTGAGGTAGAATAATGCGTCTCAAATACCCCGGACGCTCCATTCGGACGATTATGTACAGGACCGATCATCATAAAGCCGATCTCACCTGCTGCTTCCCGGCTTCCTCGGTAAAACTGTCCGTCCAAAATGATTCCCGCTCCAATGCCTGTTCCCACGTACATATAGACGACATTGGAATGGCCGACTCCTGCCCCACGGACGTATTCGCCCAGTGTCATCATATTCACATCGTTATCAATGATGACAGGCAGTCCAAGTCGCTCCTCGATGGTTTGCTGAATCGGCGACCCCATCCATCCCGTACTGGGCGAAAAACTGACAGTACCACTCCCTCGCTGAGTAACCCCCTGCAGGCCGACTCCCATACCGAGCAATCGCTCTCGCGGGATATCACTTTCCGCCAGCAAACGCTCAAGACCTGCCGCCAAATCCTCAATGACTGTCTCTCCATTCGATGGTTGAGCCAGTCGCTTACGGTAGCGAGCCAAAAACTCGCCTTTCAGGTCGGCAATGGCCATGTCCAGCGTGGAGCCTTCGAAGATCGCTCCTGCAATCGCATAAGCCTGGTAATTGTACTCCAAAAGGATCGGCTTGCGCCCTCCTTTGGAATCTCCCATTCCGACTTCATGCAGCAGCCCTTCTTGAATCATTTCATCTACCAGCGACGAAACGCATGGCCGACTGAGCAGTGTCTGCTTGGAAATATCGGCGCGGGAAATCTGACCGTGCTGAATGACCTGCTGCAATACTTCTTCCTTGTTCAGTTTCTTCACCAGTTTGCTGCTGCCTGTTTTTCTGGGAACACGCACGCCTCGCCAATCACCACCGTGGAGTTAGTTAAGTTTACTAACAAAGATAACCAAATTATACCTGCCCATTTCCGAATAGTCAAATAATTTAAGAAGACGAATTCCCCTCCCATTCCGAGGCACAATCCGCTCTTGTGTAAACCTCTTTCTCAAGTAACTGAATACATAATATGGAGCACAAGGAAGGGTGGGGATCATCATGCCACAGGGCACTACATCTGGCTTTTCCATCATCACCTGTACGAATCGCCACGGTTATATCCACAATATTTTTCGCAATTACCAAAACCAGATCGGGGTAAACAAAGAACTGATCATCGTTCTGAATAGAAATTCGCTGAGTAAGCAGCTTTATAAAAGGTACGCCAAGCGCTTTTCTAATGTACGAGTTTATCAGCTTCCTGAACGCGTATCTTTGGGGGCTTGCTTGAATTTTGCCGTAAAAAAAGCTCGCTATTCAGTCGTTGCCAAATTCGACGACGATGACTATTATGCTCCTCTCTATGCAAGAGATGCCTTAAGGACCTTAGCCAAATCAAAAGCGGCTGTCGTGGGAAAAAGTACTTTTTTCACATATTTTAAAGGATTGCATCTGCTCATCCTTCGCCACCCCTATCGAGAAAACAGAACGGCACGCATGGTTATAGGGGGAACGATCTGTTTTCGGAAAAGCGTTTTCAAACGCGCACAGTTTCCGAACCGTTCACTCGGAGAAGATGGCGGATTTCTGTGGAGATACAAGAAAAAGGGGCTGCGCGTCTACTCGGGGAATCGCTATCACTACTGCTACATTCGTCGACAAAATCCGAATAGCCATACGTGGAAACCAAGCAGTTCAAAGTTGCTGTCTCAACCGCACAAGCGCATAGCCTACACACGAGATTTTCGCAAATGGGTGAGAGGAACGCGCTCCTAATCTTCGCGCACAGTTTGCCAGACGTCCTTTACCAGCTCCATAAAGGTCTGAATGGCAGGCTCGTTCTTTCTCCTCTCCAAGCAAACAAGAGAGGTCTCCGCTTTTTTTGAAAACCGATAAAGCTGGGTCAACTCCCCTGTCCGTAATTCTTTTTCTACCAATGCCGTACTGAGCAATGCTACTCCTATTTCGTTTAAAACCGATCGCTTGATCGTTTCTTCGCTGCTGCAATTAATGACGGACGGTGGAATATAGCTAATCTCCAGCAAACATTGTGTGATGAATCCATCCAGATTGCAGCCTTCCTGATAAGATAAAAAGGGAAAAGAAGCCAGAGCTTCCTCCATAGAGCGCCCTTTGACCATGTCTGGGGAAGCGACCAGCACAAATTCTTCTAAGTCCACGATCGTAGAAAAAATGTCGGTCTGCGAGCTAGCGCCTGCGATGATCCCGATATCCGCTTCATGGGCATGAATCTTTTTCAACGCTTCCTGACTCGTGCAAGAGATTACTTGTAGATTGACCTGAGGATGTGTCTCCACGTATGTTTTGAGCATTTGTGGCATGTATTGGATGCAGTAAAACTCAGGTGCCGCCACCACGAGCGGGCCTACCGGCAAATGCAGGCTGTTGAGCCCCTCCTCCATATGCTGCAAAACGGAAAACAACTGATCCGTATACTGTTTGACTGTTTTTCCAGCCGGGGTCAAAAACGTGCGCTTGCCTACTCGATTTAACAGGGGATGTCCAAGCTCTCGTTCCAACGCCTGGATCTGCAACGTTATCGTTGGCTGACTGTAGCCCAACAGCTCGGCTGCCTTTGTCAAATTCAAATGCTCAGCAGCTACTTGAAAGGTTTTGAGATTACGCAATTCCATCTTCGTTCCACTCATCCCTTCCTAATCAATACCGCTTCCAGTGCCTATAGTGAGAAGTGTAGCCGAAGAGTGGACATTTGATCAACCGATACTGTGCCGTCCATGTCGTACTAGCAAAATAGAGGAGGTCGGCATGATAGACGCGCCGACCCCCTTTTTGCTTTCTATCGATCCGAATAACGGCTCACAATTCCAGCCAGCTTAACTGCATCCACATTGCTGCCGCTGACGATGGTCAGTACCTTTTTCCCCTGCAAATCAGGTACTACTCCCTGCATCATCGCGGCAATCCCTACCGCCCCTGAGCCTTCCACCATCAGATGATGCTCTTTTGCCAGCCAGTACATCGCTTGGGCGACATGTTCTTCCTCTACAAGCAAAAAGTCATCGACAATCTCAAGCGCCAGATCTAGATTCCCTTGGGTAATCCCTCCGTGCAGCCCATCAGCCAGTGATTCGCTGTATGCAACATCAGCCAGTCGCTTTTCCCGGAATGAATAGTACCAAGGCGGAGAGGCGTGTGTCTGGATACCAATCACCTGTACGTCCGGCTTGATTGCCTTGGCTGCGAGTGCTACCCCGCAAATCAAGCCACCGCCGCCAGCTGGCACGAGAATGACGTCAAAATCCGGCTCTTCCAGCAGAGCCTCAAGTCCTACTGTCCCTTGACCGGCAATGATCTCGTCATCTTCAAAAGCGTGAACAAATGTCCTGCCCGTCTCCTCTGCCAACTTGTAGGCGTGACTTTCAGCCTCATCGTAGTTGTCACCGTGAACAACCAACTCTGCTCCATAGCGCTTGATTCCCGCTTTTTTCGTCTCTGGTGCTGTTTTCGGCACGACGATCAGCGCAGAGATTCCTTTTAGCGAAGCCGCATAAGCGACTCCCTGGGCATGGTTTCCTGCTGAAGCGGTGATTACGCCCCGAGCGAGTTCTTCTTCACGCATAGAGGCGATCTTGTTTAGCGCGCCCCGCGCCTTGAACGATCCGGTTTTCTGATGACACTCCAGCTTCAACCAAACATCCGCACCAGACAAGCTGGACAAGGCGGCTGATTGAATCAATGGTGTCTGTATGACTTGTCCCTTTAAGTGCTTCTGTGCTTTGACAATATCGAGAAATGAAACGGATAGCATGCAAAATCCTCCCTTATGAAAAATGTTTCACTAATTGAATAAGCAGCTCGGTCGAAGTGGGGATCACATCCTCGTCGATATCAAAACGGGGATGATGATGCGGAAAGCTGCTCTTCTCTCCACCCATGCCTACAAAAATGAAGGAGCCCGGCTTTCGCTCTAAATAGTAGGAAAAGTCCTCTCCTCCCATGACCGGTTCTACATGAGTGAGGACCTCTCCTCCCCAATGACTGGCAACAACTGTTGCGACATACTCGCTCATCGCCTTGTCATTGACCACCGGCGGCGTCCCCCAGTCTACGATGACTTCCCCTTTGGCTCCCCATGCTTCACATAACGCTTCAATCGTCTGCTTCAGCTCAGCAGCAAGCAACCGCCTTGTCTTTTCTGATTGAGCCCGCAGTGTCCCATATAGAATCGCCTGATTCGGAATGATGTTGTAGGTAGTTCCAGCCTCCATCCGACAGATGGAAATGACCGCAGGTTCGATTGGGTTGACCCGGCGAGAGACAATGCCCTGCACAGCAGCAATTACCTGACCTGCCACATAGATCGGATCAATCGTTTCATGCGGCATCGAGCCATGACCACCTCGTCCGGTAATGACGATCCGCACATCATCGGATGACGCCATCATCGCTCCCGTACTGATCCCTATTTTCCCTTTCTCCAAAGGCTGCCAGAGATGGAGTCCAAACACAGCATCTACATCTTCCATCACTCCTTGACGGACTAACGCTTCCGCTCCACTAGGCAGCATTTCCTCGGATGATTGGAACAAAAAGAGCACATTTGGTTTTACCTCCGCCCTGTTCTCAGACAGCCACTTCGCTGCCGCAAGCAGGATAGCCGTATGTCCGTCATGCCCGCAGACGTGCGCTACCCCTGGATTCTTGGAGAGATAGGGCTTCTCTCCTTCTTCCGTCACAGGCAAAGCGTCGATATCCGCTCGCAAGGCAATGGTTTTCCTGCCGTCCGTTCCCCGCAAAAGACCGACCACACTCGGCGCCTCACAATCGATCAGTTCGATTTGACACTCTTGCAGCCACTTTCGGATATAAGAAGCCGTCTGGTATTCCTGTCCAGACAGCTCCGGATATTGATGCAAATACCGCCGTTCGTTGATCGCCCATTGGCCAAGCGTCGAGGTACATAGCGTCATGTCCAATTCCCCTTCCTATCAAAATGGTCCGTATCCGATCAGATGCGCGTCACTCCAACAAGCTTTCTATCGCGCCAATGGTTGTAATAATTCCGAATATTACGCTAATTATCAATACGAAAAAGATAATGCCAGAATCTTCAACCATGCCGGTGTGTACACTGTTCACCAGTCCAAGCGGCTTTACCGGAGAAGATTCGATGAACTGAAACGTTTGAGGATCGGAGCAAGAGCCTCACTCCCCCGAAGAAAGGCTCTTTCTCTCTCGTCTATTGCGTTACTTTTGCTTGGCCAGAAACTCCGAGACCTTTTCCAAGCCAGCCTTCAGCACTTCTGTCGAGCAGGCGTAACCAATCCGCACCCAGCCCTCCATGTCAAAGCAGCTTCCAGGTGTCAAGAACGCTCCTGTCGTTTTAAAGAGGTCGATGCAAAAAGCTTCTGACGGTATGTCCAGCTCGTATTTCAGCATCGCGGTCGTCCCAGCCTGCGGTTTTACATAAGAAACCAACGGCTCCTTGGCTACCCATTCATCTAAAATCTGGAGATTGTCCCTTACGAGCTTCAAATTGCGTTCCATGATTTTGTCGCGGTTTTTCAAAGCATGGACCGCCAGCATGTCGTCGAGCATCCCGCAGCTGATCGTGGTGTAATCCCGGTGCTGGAAGCAATTCTTGATCACGTCCACAGGTGCTGCAATCCAGCCAAGACGCAGGCCAGCGAGCGAAAACACCTTGGACATGCTGCTTGTCGCGATCCCTTTGTCGTACAAGTCCACGATGGATGGTACGGTTGCCTCCGGGTCTTGATGCAGGTTGCGATACACCTCGTCACACAGCAGGTAAGCATCTACGGAACGAGCGATTTCCACGATTTCTTTGAGTAGCGCTTCGTCCATGAGGGCACCGGATGGATTATTCGGGTTGTTGATGCAAATCAGCTTGGTCTTGTCTGAGACGAGTGAGCGCAGCTCCTTAAGATCAGGCAAAAAATTGTTTTCTGGCAGCAATTTGAGCAGCTTCACCTGGGCGCCAAACGACTCCGGCACTGAATAGATTTGCTGGTAAGTAGGATGGACCGTAATGACTTCATCGCCCGGCTGAACAAGCGAGAACAGGGTAAGAAAATTGGCTCCGATTGCTCCGTTCATAGCCAAGATGTTATCTGGCTTCATGGACTTGTACATGCCCGCAACCAGACTGCGGAATTCCGGAGAGCCTTCGATGTGGCCGTACGTCAGCTTCATCGCCGCCATCTCCCGGAAAAAATCCTCAGGCTCGGCGGAAAGTCGAATCAACTCTTCGACGGTCAGTGAATCTACGCACGTTTCCGCGATGTTATAAACGGCCTCCAGCTCGTAAGCGTTCATCCATTCTTCTACTTTAAAAGGGGCAATTCTCATGTGATTCCTCTCCTTTGCTCTCCCAGTTCCCTTACAGATCTACGATCGTTCCTGCGCCGCTCTTGTCTGCCACTTTCAAAATATGGGTAGCTGTCAAAAGATCCTGAATGGCGATTCCCGTACTGTCAAAAATCGTGATTTCCTCTGCTGTTTTTCTTCCGGCTGCTCGCCCGAGGATTACGTTACCGATTTCTGCCGCGATATCTCCCTCTGTGATGAGCCCTTTTTTCACAGGAATCTCTGTCTCTCCTACTCGCACAGCCTGCCCGACATCATCCACGAAGACCCGCCCTGCAGCAAAAAGCCGCTCGTCGATTTCCTGTTTTCCTTCCATGTCGGCCCCGATACACGTAATGTGCGTCCCCGTCTTTACCCACTCCCGGCGAATCATCGGCTCGCGGGATGGGGTTGCTGTAATGATAATATCTGCTTTTCCCGCCGCTTCTTCGAGGTTATCCATCGCAATAAACTCTACATCGCAGCGGCGTGCATAACGCTCGTACTCATCCCCGGTGTACTTGGAGACGAACCTGGTAAGGAGCTTGTCCTTGATTTGCTCGGAAAAGCGCTGTGCTTTTTCAGCTGATTTGGGATGGCATATATATACACGTTTGATATTTTCCATAGTCATCAGTGTCGCCATGATTTGAAAGGGAGCCTGATGTCCTGTCCCTACCATTAACAGGCTCTCCGATTCCGGACGCGCCAGATATTTGGCTCCGATTCCTCCAGCCGCTCCCGTCCGCATGCATGTGATGTGCTCTCCGCTCAATATCCCGAGAGGAACCCCCGTCTGACTGTCCAAAACCATTACAGTTCCGACCAATTGAGGCAAGCCCTTTTCTGCATTGTCCCCGAACCATGAGACGAGCTTGAGTCCAAATACATTCGCAGCGGGCAAATGACCTGATTTGATGTCCATATCGGACCTGCCTTCTACGAATTCATGAAAGATGAGCGGAAACAATGTCGCTTGCTGGTCTGACTTCATCTGATATGCTTGCTCCACCACTTCAATCACGCTGGCCATATCCAGCATCTCTTCGGTAGTTTCCTGATTAATTACGCGAAATGGAAACATGCGCTTCTCTCCTCCCCTCGATTTCCTTCACACTAACACAGTTTTCTTTCGCTAAAAAATTGAAAGATCAAATAGTTAGTATTGAGAAAAGCAAAACTCCATTCACAAGCCTATAGATGCTTATAAAAGCTATTGAACTTCTTTTCTTCGTTTGTTACCATTTTCCTAAACACGAAACTTTATTTCTCAATAAGAAACAAATATTCACCTCTCCACTCGTGAGCAGCTCAGCCAAGCGCGGTGGAGCAGCCTACTAGCAGCGTAAATGTCAGAAAGTTCAATCATCAAACAACAAAAGGTGGAGATTGTCGTGTTACAAGGAAAAGTGGCTTTGATTACAGGTGCTGCGACGGGAATCGGACGAGCGACCGCCCTTCGCTTAGCACGGGAAGGCGTGCATGTCACCATCAATTATTCCAGGTCGGAGCAGGAAGCGCACGAGACACAGACAGAGGTAGAAGCTCACGGGGTGCAGACTCTTTTATACCAGGCAAACGTAGCGGATGACGAGGCAGTGCGCCTCATGGTGAAGGAAACCATACAAACATTCGGACGATTGGACTTTTTAATCAACAATGCCGGTGTCACTGATTTTGTTGAGCATCGCGATCTTGAGGGATTGAAGGAAGAATACTGGGACAGGGTCATGAATATAAACGTGAAGGGGATGTTCCATTGCTGCCGCGCTGCCAGCGAGGAGTTGAAAAAGCAAAATGGGTGCATCATCAATATCACTTCCGTCGCCGGAATGACGGGTCTCGGAAGCTCCATCGCATATGCCGCTTCAAAGGCTGCAGCGATCAGTGTAACCAAATCACTGGCACGGGTTATGGCACCCGAGGTTAGAGTGAACTGTGTTTCTCCAGGAGTTGTGCAAACTCGTTGGATAGAGGGGCAAGACGAGCATGTCCAGCGACTTGCTAAAGGGACGCCACTTGGAAGGATCGCTTCTCCTGAGGATGTATCTGAAGTGGTGTATTCGCTACTCGCCCATTCGCGATTTGTAACAGGTCAAAATATCGTTGTCGATGGCGGCATGTTCATTTAAAAGTAACGCCAATACGAGCAGTGCACACATTGCTTCTTTCATGTGTACACTGCTTTTTTCTATCAAAGCCTCTCTACTCCTGGTACCCCAATCTAACGGAAATCCTCTTGCTAATGTCTGTAATATGACCCTGCAATTCTCCTAGCCGCTCCGTCGTCATTCTCATCGTCGGTCCGGAGATACTCACTGCGGCAACAATCTTCCCTGTATGATCGAAGATGGGGGCTGCAATACAAGAAATGCCGATTTCATTTTCTTCCAAATCATAGGCAAATCCATTTCTTCTAATTTCAGCAAGATGATCATGTAACGCTTCTTTATCCACAATCGTATGAACCGTATATTTTTCCAATGCTTGGCGATCCATAATTTTTGATACTTCTGACGATGGCAAATAAGCCATGATCACTTTTCCGACACCTGTGCAATGCATAGGGGCCCGGGTTCCGACCTTTGAATGCATGCGCAGTGTTTCGTTTCCTTCCAGCTTTTCGATATATACGACCTCACCGCGATCATAAACGACGAGGTGAATGACTTCATTTGTGAGATTTTCCAACTCTTTCAAAATGGGCTTTGCTTCCGTTCGCAAGTCGATGAACTCAAGCAATGCCGAGCTTAATTCTAATATTTTATAACCTAATTTATACTTCTCGGTTTCGGCATCCTGCTCAACATAGCCATGCCGAACAAACGTTGACAGCATCCGGTAGACTGATGTTTTATTCAACCCGATTTCTTTGGATATTTCCGTTACGCCATACCCTCCCCGTCTGGAACCTAAGACTTCGAATATCTGCAAGGCCCGATCAAGAGATTTCACCAAGTTATCACTCGACATACTGAAAACACCCCGAATCTGAATTTAAGAAAAAAATATAGGATCTACTCATACTATATCATACATCTTGGGAATCCAAGGATTGCTGGCATTGTTCGTGAATCACATAACGAGAAAACCCCTTCTCACTTTCCGTTCCAGAGAAGGGGATCATCAAAAAATGGGATTGTCCGGTGCCCTACGATGGTGATCTGACCTCTTTGAAGATGTCAGTTAAAGACGTGGGCATATCCTCGGCTTCATCAAAATCCAAGGACTGTTCTATTAGCGTAAGGTGCCTGGCAATCCGCTGCTCTGCGGCATGTTCATCTCTTTGCTGGAGGGCGCTCAAAATATGCGAATGCTCATCGGAGCTGCAGCACATCAATTGTTTATGTCCATAGAAGGCAATAATGACATATGTCAGTGAAATCAGTTCTTCCAAATAACGATGGTAATACGAATTTCCCGCGATCTCGGCTATCTTCAGATGAAAATCGCCAGAAATTTGCAAGACACCAAACATATCCCCTTGGGCATGAGCCTCTTGTTCTTCATCAATCAGCGATTGCAGACGGTGCAAATGTTCATCATTTACACGATTGCATGCCTGCCTGATCGCAGCCGCTTCCAGAACCCTGCGCATCTCGAAAACTTCCTTTGCCTCCATAACCGCTGGGCAGGAGACAAACGTTCCCTTGTTCGGAATAATCGTAACCAATTTTTCATAAGCGAGACGCCGTAGTACGTTTCGGACAGGGGTACGACTGACCCCAAACGATTCCGCGATGACATCCTCGACCAACTGCATATTCGGGCGGAGTTTTTGCTGGAGGATGGCTTGTTTAATTGTTTTATAAATTTCTGATTCATTCGATTGTATCATCGCTAGGGTCCTCTCAGGTAAGTACTTGGGCCTGTGTACAATCAAGGCAACAGCGTATTTCTATTATAGCACCAAATGTTTTAATTTACATAAATTTTCTGAAAACAATTATTAACGAAACAGTTTGCCCCAGCCTTTTACCTTTTTCGGATCTACATCTACCATTTTCAAGCATTGCCAGATCAGAACCGCGATCGTATCATACATCGTTTGGTTGTAGTTTTGCTCGTAGTATTCTACTTTGTTGATCGCAGGAAAGTTGGTGCACACGATGCTTAATCCATCCGCCGGCGATTCAGCTACTGATTTGATCATATTTTCAATTCTCTCGTGACTTACTTGGCTAAAGGAACGATTCACTGTTTGAGCACAGCCCTGCACATTCACAACCTCGATTCCGCCATGCTCTAGATATTGTTTTGCCAGCAAGGTATTAATTTCTGGTAGATAAGGGGTAACCAGATGCAGCGTTTTCACGTTGTTTTTCGCAAATGCCTCCATTTGAGCAAGCATGGAGGTGGTAGCCGGGATACCCGTTCGTTGCGTAATCAAATCGCACAGCTCGCGATCGACATCTAGCCCTAACCAGCCTCCTGAGGTTCCATTCCATGCAATGACATCCACTTCAGCATGCGCCAACAGCTCTGCCGCTCGGAGCATCGGCTCATAATCAAATTGTTTCAGGGCATCCTGTTCCAAAGAAATTTTAGTTACTTCAAATCGGGAATAATGACAGGTTACCTCCGGAACATCGGACAACATCCTGGAGCATACGGGTTCCAAAATCGTGTTGGAAGATGGGGTGAGCATGCCGATTTTTTTCGGTTCCTTCATGATTGCATTCCTCCTAAATTATGCTTCCAATTTTTTTCGAGTAGTTAATAAGGGATGAGGCCGTGGCTAAAAGCAGACCAGCTAATGCGAAAACCATCAGCGCAATAAAATAGGACCCCGTGGCCGAAACGATAAATCCAACATAGATCGGGGTGATTACGCCCGCGATATTGCCTGAGAAATTCATGCATCCGCCGACAGTACCGACGTGCTCGCGTTGCGAGATCGCAGCAGGCACACTCCAATATAAACCGCCCCAGCGGAGAAAGAACAAGGCAATGGATAAGAGAGTGATTGCCATCGCCAGAGATGTGGAGCTGCCTAACAAAAAGATGGAAATGGATGTCATGATCCCTGCAATGGACAACAATGTACGCATTACGGTATTATGACTGCCCCCTTTTGCCCGCCAAGCATCCGCAATCCACCCTCCAATGATTTCCCCGACAAATCCTGCTCCAAAGATGATTAAGACAGAGCCTCCCAAGCTTTTGATATCCAGATTTTGCGTTTTCGCCAAATAGGAAGGGCCCCACGTCATCAAGCCATAAAATACGGTGTTAAATGAAAACCAGCCGAGGCACATGCACCAAAAGTTTTTTGCCTTCATGTAATCTTTTACTCCAGCAGTGATACCCACCTGTTTCTTGTGTGCTTCATATTCCTCGTCCAGAGCTTTTTGGATGTATTCCCGCTCTGCTTCATTCATTTTTTTGTTTGTACGAGGTGAGCCCTTGATTACGAGCCAAGCCAACCAAGCAATGATAAGCGTCAGTATTCCGGCTCCAATCAGAGCACCCCGCCATCCGCCAAACCACGCCATAAACGCCACAATAACCGGTCCGCCGATCGCCGTTCCAAGCGGCGCGCCACTATCCAAAATGGTTGCTCCCCGCCCTCTTTCCGTGGAGGTCAACCAGACAGACTGAAGCTTGGCTCCACCCGGATAAACAGGGGCTTCCGTAATCCCGAGCAATACCCGCAAGAAAATCAGTACCTTACTGCTGCTGACAAACCCGGTTAACGTTTGAACAATTCCCCACGCAAAAGCTGCGCCAATAACCACTTTATCCGGCCGATAACGGTCAGCGAGCCAACCGGACGGGATTTGCATGAGAGCATATCCCCAGAAAAACGAGCTCAAGATCAGACCAACCACGGCAGGATCAAAGTTCAAGTCTTTGCTAATCTCAGGCATAGCAATGGATAAAACGGCACGATCCACATAGTTGATGGTAACAAGAGCGAGGAGCATAAGAAAGACATGCCAGCGGACTTTCGTCGGTTTAACGGAAGTACGCAGACTTGCATGAAGATCTGACATCCAAATCAACTCCCTTGTGTTTACTTCAATTTCGGAATATCGAAAAAATTAGAGTGATGCCCGCCACATCTCCTTCTTTCCTTTATGGACTTACATTCAATCACCTCCTTTCCAAGTCACCATCTTTCTGTCGGCTGTCGACAGGTTTATTCATCTGGAATGCTTCCCCTTCATTCCAGAATGCCTTTCAGATGATGTAAATCGTTACTGATATGGTTGGACATGAGCTGTCCTGCTTTTTCATCATCTCCTCGCTTTATGCAATTGAATATTTCCTGGTGCTCATCAAAAATAATCCATTTTCTTCTTTCTCCTTTCAGGTTCATAAGCATGTAATAATGGGTCAATGATCTCAGTTCGCTCAGTTGTTTTTGCAAGCGATTATTTTTGCTGAATTGGAGAATCAAATCGTGGAAGCGGGAATTGAGACGAATAATTGCTTCTTTATCTGGCTCGTCTTTGCCCTCCAAATACTTCTTGGTTTGCACAAGGATGGTTTCGATTTCCTTGAGCTCCCGGCTTGTAGCGAGCTTGGTCGCCAGCTTGGCCGCTAGCGATTCCAACACCATTCGGCATTGATAAATTTCTTCGACGTCCTTCATCGTTGGCTTGTAGACGGTCATCCTCGATTTATCGTCGATTATAAGCAAGCCTTCTTTTTCTAGGGCTCTGACTGCTTCGCGCACTGGGCTTCGGCTCAGATTGAAGTCTCTCGCTATTTTGGCCTCATAGATTCTGTCTCCCGGTTGGAAAACTCCCTGATGGATCATCTGCTTGATCGAATTATAAACCTGGTCGTAAAAGGGCATTGATTTTGCGAGGGCAAACTTGTTCATCTTGTTCTCCTTTCCTTGTCGCCTGTCGACAGCTTTTATCCCGCTATGAAGGTATTGGTCAAACGGCCCAATTTCTCAATTTCGATGCTGACTTCATCGCCCTCTTTTAACCAAACTCGCTTCTCCTCCGGGTATCCCATAATGACGCCTTCCGGGGTGCCGGTAAGGATGATATCACCTGGATAGAGCGTCATATGCGCTGAAATATAGCTGATCAGCTCAGCACAATCAAAAATCATGTCAGAAGTATTCGAGTCCTGACGCACCTCGCCATTAACAAAGGTGCGGATACGCAATTCGTTTGGATTGCCCACTTCATCCTGGCTCACCAGGTACGGACCGATCGGACAAAATCCATCGCATGTTTTGCCGAGCAGCCATTGCGAGCTGGCAAATTGTAAATCACGAGCACTTAGATCGTTCGCATTGCAGTAACCGTACACATAAGAAAGGGCATTCTCTTTCTCTACGTTTCTTGCTTTTTTACCGATGACAATGGCGATTTCCGCTTCGTAATCCACTTGGGATGACTTGTCTGGCAGCCTCACACGCTCTTTATGTCCTGCGAGGGTGTTGTTGCATTTGCTAAATAAGAGCGGGAACGGCGGAAAAGGCTGATCTATTTCCAGCGCATGCTTCCTGTAATTCAATCCGGCACAAATGATTTTTTGAGGATGCGGTACGCAAGGTCCGAATGCCAGAGAATCTTCCTCATGGAACAGCGAAACATGATCACCTGCCCTTTGAATCAACTGGGCGAATGACTCCGCTCCCTCATCGCCTTGGTTAATCAGCTCGGCAACTGTTCTCGGTACATTCGTTACCTCGGGGAATTGTAGTAAGGCAGCCTCCACATCCAAGATTCCTTTCTCCGTTTTTATGCCCAAGACTAGTTCGTCATCTTTGACAAAAGTTACTGAGATCATGTCTATTCCCTCCAATGCAAGTCGTTTTGTTTCTTATTAAGGAACGATGTTTCCTATTTCCTTTCCTTCGATATTACCAAATAACATATCAAAATTCAACGTAGATTTCTGAAAATACAGAAAACCGGCCTGGCTGTTTAGAATCAAGTTGGTATGGGAGCGGATGCTAAAAACACTCCCATACCTCTACTTCTCGATTGTATCGGAGAACAGGTGTACCATTATTTCTCGAAAATCGTACCCTTTTTGAATTTCGAATCTTTAAACGTATATTTCATCAGAAGAATATAGGCGATTCCTGAAACAACAAGGCCGATAATCCATGCCAGCTCCACTTGAATAAAGGCGGCTCCTGCCCCAATAAGCATCGCAAGCATCGCGCAAGGATTAAATCCGGAAAATGGACCGTTTTCCTTGTACAAATCGGAAATATTTACCTTTTGCTTTCGTAATACATAATATTCAATCAATAATATCGAAACGATCGGACCTAAAAAGGCGGAATAGATAAGGATAAATATACCAAGACCCTTTGCCGAAGAATCCTGTACCAGCACCCATGGGAATGAAACTAATCCGAGAAGCCCGGTAATGGTAACCGCAGGCTTGAATTTCATTTTGGTCAGCAAGGTAATCACATAGGTCGGCGGAATGATATTAGCCACCATGTTTACTGCCACTGCCCCCAGAACGATAAAGGCAGATACGAAGAGGGTAATATACGAGTTGTCTACCACGATTGCAAACGCCTTTACAGGATTGGAGATGCCGGTTGCAGAAGCCAGCATTCCGCCGATAGTCAGTGTAGCGCCATAGGCTACTAAAATGGGCAGGAAGTACAAAAACCCACGCTTTGCGTCGCTAATACCGGTTTTCAGCTCTCTTGAATAGTCCGCTGCACTTAAAAAGATAGCCGCATAATTTCCCATAAACATCATGATGAATGCAAAGAAAGGTAAGCCCCATGAACCTTGTGCATGCACCCATTTTTCTGTAATCACTTCGCTATGAGAGGTGAGCAGAACGCCAAATACATAAAGAAGAGCTAACATAATGACAATCGACGTTAGAGATTCTACCCACTTGATGGCATGGAAACCGTAAAGGGAAAGGACAATTTGCACCAATTGAAGTACCACAAAGCAAATGGCGACACTGTCAAAGGCTCCGCCCGTAACAATCTTCGCAATCTCATTTAAGGCCGTACCGCCAATCCAGCTTTGAAAACCGTACCAAATGATGGCGGGAATCCCACGCAACAGGGATGAGACGATCGAACCTTGCAGCCCGAAGGACAATCTGAGCTGTACGACATACGGGATTCCTGTTCTGTATCCGAGCCTGTCATTTAAAGCAAAAATAATGGAAATGATACCGATGGCGATAATAGCTGCGGCCATTGTCTGAACGAGGTTTAGGGTTGCGATTCCTGCTGCAATCAAACTAGCTCCCAAGGTCATATTGCCTAAATTCACGCCGTCTCCGATCCACATAAAAATATAGTCGATCGGACCTACCGTCCTACCGTCGTCGGTTTTCGGATTTAAAGATTCATCTACACCCGTATCATGTTGGATCTGCGTCTCTGTTGTCATGTAACTTTCTACATTTGTTGACATTGTACGCCCAACTCCCTTTTTGATTTGATCACCCACAGATTTCAGTTGAATCTCCTTATTTTGTTCCTTATTAAGAAACGACGTTTCTAATCAATTCGTTTGATTTGATCGAGTAATGATCGCCCGGGATGAGTCCCGGGCTTCTTCAATCGAAAGGGCCTGTCACTCATTGTGCTTGCGCGTAGTTGTTTTGAGAAGTTTTTGGATGGGGGAGGAATTGTCCGATCGGCTCACCAACGATCCCTTGGGGAAGATCAAATACTAAATGACCTCGTACGAATGTTTTTGTTACGCGGCAGTTGATTGTTCTGCCCGTGTATGGGCTGTGTTTATGACGATAGTAGAAATCTTCTGCTGCTACCGTATACGATTGATTGGGATCCACAAGGATGATGTCAGCATCTTTTAATACGGCAATCTCTCCCTTTGTCTTCAGGTTGAATCGCTCTGCTGGCTTCGTCGCAATCATCCGAACAAATTCCGTCACGGGTACATTGCGCTTTTTCACTGCTTCATCAAACATTAAATCAACATTGTTTTGGCAGCCAGTAATGCCACCCCATACTTGAAATATGTTATTTGTCTCGCTGTGCTTCATCGCCGGGGGGCAAGGAGAGTGGTCGGAGGTTAACATGTCAATCTTGCCTTGCTTCAACACTTCCCATAGCTTTTCCTGCTCTCTCTCATCACGCAATGGCGGTGAACATTTCGCCAGCGGGCCAATAACCTCAAACTGGCTCGTCGTAATCGTAAAGTAATGCGGGCATGATTCGAGGGTAACATCCTGTCCTTCCTTGCGCGCCTGGATGATGACTTCAACCGCTTGGGCACTGCTGATATGGACAAAATGCAGTTTGCAGCCCGTATCTTTTCCCAGCTGCAAGGCACGTTTTACTGCGTCCACTTCAGATATCACCGGGCGAGATTCTACATAATCAGTTGCAGTCAGCTTTCCCTGCTTGATTTTTTCTTCTGCCAGCCGATCCGTTAACTGAGGGTTCTCCGCATGAATCGATAATACATGGCCGAGCTCCGCTATTTTTTTCATGCCGGCATAAAGCGTGTAGTCATCGACATTTTTAAAGTCATCAGGCAGATCAGTGCCGCAGGTTGCCATGAAGCACTTATAGGCTACGACGCCTCCCTCGGACAGTTCTTGCAGGTTTTCGAGGTTGCCTGGAACTAAACCGCCATAGAAGAAATAGTCTACGTAGTTTTTCCCTTCCGCAGCCTTCCGTTTTGCTTCCAACGCTTCTTTTGTCGTAGTGGCAGGTAGTGCATTCAGCGGCATATCCACATACGATGTTGTCCCTCCAGCAGCGAGCGCTTTTGTACCGGTGACAAATCCTTCCCACTCTGTGCGTCCCGGTTCACAAATGTGCACATGCGTATCAATCATCCCTGGCATGACGTATTGGCCTGTGGCATCTACCACCTGAGCTGCAACCGCTTCCAAATTTTCGGCAATAGCAGAGATTTTCCCATTTCGTATCGCGATGTCTACTGTTTTCACTTCATCGCGAAAAACAACGTTGCCACCTTTAATGATGAGATCATACTTCATGAGTGTTACCTCCCCTTTTCCCCTTATTGGTTAAAGCATCCAGGAAAAATAGACCGCTTGACCTTTGCTATATCGATGCATAATAGCGGTCAAGCGGTACGAAATACCCCTGGATGAAATTACTTGTTGTTTAGTAAATCGTAAAGCGTGAGTGCGACAATTTTTGTTGCCTTGACCAGATCATCAATCTTCACATGCTCATCTGCCCGATGTCCATTTGCCTCCAGCAACGTTCGAGGGCCTGCACCGAACATCACGGTAGGAATCCCCGCTTCTGCAAACAGTCTGGCATCTGCGTAGAGCGGAACGCCGTGAACGGTCAGCTCACCATCCATGATTTCTTTCCAATTCGCTCCGAGCGTCTGGATGAGGGCCGTATCTTCCGGGACCGGACCAAAGCTTTTTGCTAAAAGAACCCGTTCGAACTTGGCTTCGATGCCGATATACTCGTTGACGGTTTGTTCTACCAACCAGCGCAGCTGGGCTTCGACCTGCTCCCCGTCTTCTTCCGGAATGAGCCTGCGATCGATACGGATCGTGCATTCGTCCGGCACAACATTCGTGTTAATTCCCCCTGAAATTAGGCCAACAACCATATTCGGCGTACCGATGCCTGGAACACTCGACTGAATGCTGCGCAGTGATTTCCGATACTCATACAGCGCAGAAAGCACGCCCGTCATCGCTTCGATAGCATCATAGCCTGTCTCGGGAGCAGCGGCATGTGCTGATTTTCCCTTGACTTTGATTTCCAGATGGAGGCATCCATTATGGGCGTTTACGATGGAATGTGTGAAACCCGCGGCGATGGCCATATCAGGCGCGATATGCCCTTTTTCAAGCAGCCATTTGGGCCCAATGATTCCGCCTGCCTCTTCATCAAAGGTAAACGCGAGCGAAACTTTTCCAGAAAGCTGTTCTGCCACCTGCCGCAGCGCCATGACCGCGAATGTATAAGTCGCAATATCAGATTTCGATACCGCGGCACCACGACCATAAATTTTACCATCGACAATTGTTCCGCCATAAGGATCATACGACCAGCCAAGCCCAGGTGCCACCACATCGCCGTGCGAATTGAGCGCGATGACAGGTCCTGCTCCATTTCCAAAGCTGGTCGTAGAGACGACGTTGGCCACTCGTATCATTCCATTGGCTTTTACTGCTTCCGGCTCGACCTCCAAAAGGGAAACATTCTCAAACTGGAAGTCAGCTAGCCGTTGTTCGATGTGGGCCGCAATTTCGAAGCAGTCTCCCGGCGGATTGTCTGAGGGAATTGCTACCAATTCCTGTACGAATGCAACCAACTGGTCCGTATGCGCCTCAATCCATCGCAGCACTTCCTGTTTCGATGAATTCAAAATGTCCTGGTTCGCTGTACTCATGTTTTGCAACCCCTTTATCATCATTTTTCATGTCGTCAGCTTGAGTACGACATTCAATAAAATCGAAGCTCCCGTTCCCATGTCCTCCATCGTCACAAATTCATCTGGATGATGGCTAACCCCGTCCTTGCATCTGACAAAGATCATCCCGATATCCGTGATCGAAGCCACTGCCATCGCATCGTGTCCCGCGCCGCTCACGATTTGAATCGGCTTCATTCCGTTTTCTACCAGTACCGCTTCAATAGCGTTGATCATTTTGTCCGAACAACTGACTGCAGGCGATTCCATGATTTTGCAGAACTCGCCAACCAGTCCGCGCCTTTGCCAAATGCCCTGGCATTCCTCCATGATGTGGGTAAGGGCAGCTTCTTTTACTTGATTGTCAATATGTCGGATGTCCAACGTACCTTCGACTACTCCCGGTATGACATTGCTTGCTCCCGGATGAACAGACAGTTTCCCTACCGTTACAACAAGATTCTGGTATTTCTGCCCAATTCTCTCTATCGCCAGTATCATTTCACTCGCTGCTACGAGAGCATCTTTTCTCATCGTGATCGGTACGGTACCGGCATGACCGGCTTTGCCCTCGACACGGAAATGGTATCTAGACGCCCCTGCAATACCGGAAACAGCCCCACAAGCCTGCATCTCTTGTTCCAGAACGGGGCCCTGCTCGATATGCAGCTCGATGTATCCTCTTACCGTATGTGGATCACGTGCGGCCAACCGATATTGGGAAGGCTCTAGGCCTATCTCTTTCATCGCAGCAGCCAAGGTTATTCCTTTTTCATCCTTTGCCAGTAAATCTTGCTCGCGAAAATCACCTGATAACGCTCTGCTTCCAAGCAGTGTTGTATGGAATCTTGTCCCTTCTTCGTCGCAAAAACCGATGACTTCAATAGGATAGCTCGGTCTAAAGTGGTGTTCAAAAAGCGTTTGGACTACTTCAATTCCGGAAATGACCCCGAGAATTCCGTCGTACTTCCCCGCTTCTACGACTGAATCAAGATGGGAACCAATCAGCAGTGCAGGCGCGTCCGGCTTCGTCCCCTCGTATCTGCCAATGAGATTGTTCAAGACATCCCTGCGAACTGTCATACCTGCTTCTCTCATCCACTCGCTGACAAGCTCGCTTGCCATTTCACTTTCTTTTGTAAACGAAAGACGTGTCACTCCTCGTTCGGTGGTGCTGCATGCTGCTAGTTCTTCAATGCGCTGGGCAATTCTCTTGGCGCTTACATTTTGTTGCATGACTTGCATCTACTCTCCTCCTTCCCCTTTCAGTCAGAGCAATCAACCATTGTTGAATAATGAATGCGTCATTGTATACAATTTTCCCGATGATTGTATACACCATTTTTTGCCTACTGACACTATAGTTTGAATTTATGAAATTTTCAATATTTTTATCTCTCTACCTTGTTATATATTTTTTGTCTCCGCCTGACCCGAAGAACCGAACTCGCGCATTTTACCCTTCACGCTAGCTTTTATTGCATCCATCGCAGCTCTGGCGTAGTTTCTCACTTCATATCCTGCTGGATCTTGTGATAGTGCCTCTCTCATTGCCGCCGTGTACACCATCTGATTTTCCGTATTCACATTGATTTTCGAAACACCGAGTGTGATTGCTTTCTTGATGTCCTGGCTCGGTATGCCCGTGCCGCCATGCAGTGCGCAGGGCACTCCTGTCAACCTGACAATCTCGTCCAAGAGATCGAACCTGAGCCTGGGCTCCCCTTTATATTGTCCATGAACAGAGCCAAGCGCTGGAGCCAGGCAATCTACGTTGGTTTCATAGATGAACTGCTCGCAGTCTTTTACAGCCGCATACGTCCCGAGCGATGCATCCACAACAACACCATCCTCTTCCCCAGCAATGCGTCCGATCTCTGCTTCTACGGTTACGCCCATCACCTTGGCAACCTCAACCACTCTTCTCGTGATCGCGATATTGTCCGGCAAAGACAGATGGGAGCCATCAATCATGACAGAGGTAAATCCGGCATGAATGGCTTTCACACATGATTCCATAGAAGAGCTATGATCCAGATGAAGCGCGACTGGAACCATGATCTCATACTCTTTCATCAGCTCTTTGACCATCGCAGTAATCAAAGAATAACCGCCCATATGACGCACTGCCGCTTCCGTGATGCCTAAAATGACAGGTGAATCCTCTTCCTTTGCCGCCTGCAAAAAGGCTTGCGCAAATTCCAGATTGTTTACATTAAACTGACCAACTGCATATTGATTTGCCCTGGCTGTATACAGCATGCTTTTCATCGAAACGATCTGCATGAATACCCGTCTCCCTCATGGTCCGTATGCGAGGATTGTTCTACAATTTGCTCCACGCTTTTGTAAGCGTTCTCTTGGACTGGGCGATGACGATGTCCGATGATTCACCTCCGACAGGCTTCACTTCAAAAGCCACTACATTCTCCGAGCCTTCACCGATGTAGCCAATCTCTAGTAATATTTTTAAATATTCCACTAATTCATCCACGTCATTTTCAGACCCGGGGTAGCCAAAGCGCGGATGCACATCCCCATAGGCAGGATTGGCGGGATCTTTTATATAGCAATTGCCGATATGAGCGTGATTGATATAGTCCCGGGCCGTGTACAGCGCATCCCGCGATGTTTCCCGCTGCATCGGCAGATGACTCAAATCGAGCATTAATCCAAAGAGAGCGTCTGTCTTGCGCACTTCCTTTGCTACTTCTACAGCCAACCGGTTAGGTCCGATCAAGCATTTTTTATCAGTTGCGTCATCGAATGTTTCCAGCGAGATCAAAAGGTTCCCTTTGGCTCTCGCATATTGGCAGATTTCCTTTAGCGATTCGATCAAAAGCTGCACTGCTTTGTCTTCTTGCTGATCAGGCTTGGGACCACTAAGCAGCCCGAGCTTTCCCGCTTTCAGCTCATATGCTTGATCAATCGCTCCTTTGATTAAATCTATGGCAAACCGTCTTTTCCCTTCATCAAAAGAGTTCAGATCCGCTTTATTGCCAAGCAGGATCGGCTGCGCTCCGAATCCTGTCGTCATCCTGCCCGATTCCAGCATCTGTGCGACTACTCTTCGCTGCTCGCTGTCATTGATCCGCGTAATCTCAATGGCCGAGAAGAAATCGTCTGTGATGATCTTATTGACCGTCTCCACAATCGGTCCTTCTCCGCCGATTGTTTGCGGGTACGCCATGAAATGAACGATTCCTACCTGCATGTAATGTTGTAGATCCGTTTTCATAGTTTCGCCTCTCCTTTCTTGATCTCTTTCTCCTCCCATGACGAGAGGAGAAAGAGCTTTTGCGCTCGATCAATTGGCTTAGTTGACGGTATAGTCGACCGTTGACAGTCTTCCATTTGGCGAGAAGCCGCACTCGGCCGCGGGATCGACGATGACTTCAATGAGATACGGCTTGCCGAGCTCAACCGCACGTTCCAGCGCGGGCTTGATCTCTCTCCAGTCGGTCACGAGCTCCCCCCGAACTCCCATGCCTTCTGCTGTTTTTACGAAATCGACGCCACGATCGCCGTTATCGCAAAGCTCATTTTTGTAGATCAGATCTGTTGAGATGCGACGCTCATCGTACCACCAGTTTTGCTGTTGGCGAATCAAGCCGAGCAAGGAATTGTTCATGACAAATACAATGATCGGGATATTGAACTTGGCGGCAGTAGCCAAATCCTGCAGAGACATACCCAAGCTGCCGTCCCCGACGATGTTCACGCTTTGGCGGTTGGGGAAAGCCAATTTCGCTGCCATCGCAGCCCCAAGCCCCCAGCCCATGGTTCCTGCTCCACCGGTGATGAGATAGGAGCGAGGTACGTACGTTTCAAACAATTGGCACGACCAAATTTGGCTGATCCCGCAGTCATGAGAAACGAATGCGTCGCGGTCCAAAAATTCGCGAAGCTCACGCAAAGCGCGCTGGGGCTTGATCAGGTCGTTGTCAAAATCTGTTTTGCGAGCAAGTCGATTGCGCTCTTCTGTTAAATCGAGCGGTTTGATTTCCAATGCAGCGGCGGCTACATCCTTCGTCAGTTCTTTGATCGTAGCGGCAAGCTTCACCATGAATGATTTCACGTTAGCGACGACAGCTACTTCTGTCTCCAGGTATTTGCCGATTTGTTTCTTATCGAGATTCACGTGAACGATTTTTGTATTTTGCTTGAATTCTTCGAAGTTCCCGATGCTTCTGTCACCAAACCTGCCACCCAGGTTGATCACCAGGTCAGCTCCGAGAATTGTTTTATTCCCGAGCGGAGTATTGAGCATGGTGCCCATCCGCCCCGCAAACAACGGGTGATCATTCGGGAAGGTATCAATGCCCATCACGGATGTAACCACCGGAATTTGCAAGGTTTCCGCCAGTTCCTTCAATTCCGCTGTCGCGTTGGCCAGGTTAACACCGCCGCCAGAGATAAGCACCGGTTTTTTCGCTTCTCTCAATAGCTCGATCGTCTTGGCGATGTCTTCATCCGTTGCTTGCGGCAATTGTTCTGGCACGCTGACAAACGCGTCCAGATCCACTTCGACTTCCGTTTTTTGTACATCTACACAAAGGTCTACCAATACGGGACCCTTTTTCCCGGTCGTTGCCGTCTCCCATGCTTCATGGAATCTTTGCACCGCCGTAGCAGCATCGTTCATCAGGTAAACTTCTTTGCAGACGGGCCGCGCGATTTCGGTAATGGGCACTTCTTGGAAAGATTGCGTGCCGATCAGGTGCGTCGCCACTTGGCCCGTAAAGGCAATCATCGGTACCGAATCCATGTAGGCTCCGTAAAGACCGGTGATAAAATTGGTTCCACCCGGGCCGGATGTAGCAGCACACACGCCCACTTTTCCAGTCGCTCTGGAGTATGCATCCGCCATGAAAACACCTGTTTGTTCATGACGAACCACATAAGACTGGATATCCGTCAATTCGCGAAGCGCATCGTATAAAGGAAGAATCGCTACTCCCGGAACCCCGTAAATATGCTCGACGCCTTTTTTCTTCAAGTAAAGCGCAATCGCTTCGGCTACTGTCATTTTTTGCGTTGCCATGATCATGCCCCTCTTTCTTCTTTCGTTCTGTTTTTGATCTTGCCGATGATCTCGGCCAAGGTGAATCGATTGCCTACATTTCCCGGAAAGACAATGTAGGGCGTATTAGGAAAATGCGCTTCCGAACCGGTTAACCAGACGGGGATTCCGGATGCCGCCTGACCCAACACCTTTGCCTTTTTGATGGCCAACCCTTGGGTCGCGATATCGCTTGAGGTAATGCCTCCTTTGGCAACGATGAATTTCGGTGTAATGGCCAGGGAGCGGACAACCTCCGCGAGACTGTTCGAGATGGTTTGACTAATCGTTAAATTTTTCGAATTATCCATTGCAGTAACAAGTTTCCGGCTCGTGTAAATGACGGCATCGCGCCCGCTAGCAATGGCTGCTTCGGCAAGCTCCCGCACCCTTGCCAGCTCTTGAATCCTTGCAGCCTCATCCAATAATTCAGCCACACTGATTTCGATCGTTTGAATGTCAAATTGATCCATGACTTCCTGGAGCTGCTCCGTCGTTTTTTTCGTGTGGGAGCCGGCTATGATGAGCCCCCCATGATTTTTGCCTTCAGCAGCCGTCATTTCATCAGGAGCCAGGAATGGCCGATCCTCTATCCCTGCAAACGACTTGACAAAGGAAGCCGCCGTGCGAAACAAAAACCTTTTCCCCATTTCCAATGCCCGGATCAGGGCTACGGACAAAATATCGAGATCCTCATAAGAGGCTGCATTGACGATAATCGGCTTGTTACCTGCGGCCGCGAGCAGAATCGAATGGACCCGCACGACCCCGCCCAGGCGGATATCTTCCAAGGAAATCGTCACCACCTGGTCTACAGCCTCTGCCCCGCCTTTTTCGACCACCCAGCTAGGGAGATGCGCATTCGAAAATTCGAAGACGACATCCTTTGCAAATTCGGTGTCATGTACAGGAACGAGCGTATCCCCTTCCTGCAAATAGTGGGTATCATTGATGGTGTAACGCCCGCCTTCCATAAAAGCGGGAATGATCAGATGCCCATCAAACTCCAAACCTGCATCGCGTGACAGTTTGTGCTGGATCACTTCCACCTCCAGCGGGTAGTGTCCGCGCAAGGTAGAATCGCCCCTGCTGATCACAGAAAAATCGATCGCTAATTCCCGGGTAACCTCCACAAGATTGTGCATGATCTGCCGATTAATCTCTGCCGCCCTTTCAGGCTGGTAGCTTCTCGTATTCGTTAAGATGTAAAGCACATGGCGGTCGTCCACCAATCCCCGACGAATCCATTCTTTGTTCCAATCCGTGATCACGTAAATATCGTGAACCGTTTGCACCCCTGTCGGATCATCATCGAGAACGATGATTTTATGACCGGATTGTTTCCACCTGTTTTGAATCTGTTGACGCAGGCCATTTTCTGTTCTGACGGGAGGCAGATTCTTGCGTATGTCTTCTACCGTTTTTGGGTTGGATGGCGGATTCATGAAGCATCCCCCTTACAATTTCACTGTGTCTAAAAGCTCTTCGACCGTATCAACAATGTTTGCTGCCCGTAAGCCGAATAAATCGAGCAGTTCATCCATTTTTCCCGAAACGCCAAAGCGATCCTTGGTTCCCACACGACGCAATGGTGTCGGTTGATGCTCTGCCAGTACTTCCGCGACAGCGCTGCCCAGCCCGCCAATGATCGAATGCTCTTCGATCGTGACTACCCGGCCTGTTTTGGCTGCTGATTCCACGATTTTCTGGACATCAATCGGCTTGATCGTATGGACGTGAATGACCTCTGCACTGACTCCTTGGACTTGCAATTGCTCCGCTGCTTTCAACACTTCGCCGAGCATCATTCCTGTACTGATGAGCGATACATCTGAGCCTTCGCGGTAGCGAATTGCCTTTCCAATCTGGAACGGATCTTCCGGCTTGGTGACAATCGGCACGGGTAGCTTGCCTACGCGCAAATAGACAGGACCTTCAAAATGATAGGCTGCTTCCACTGCCTTCTCCATTTCCATCGAATCAGCCGGTACCAATACCGTCATCCGCGGCAGGGAGCGCATGAGCGAAATATCCTCCAAAGGTAGATGAGTCGCCCCCTCCTGCGCAGCAGATGTGCCTGCATTATGTCCGACGATTTTTGCATTGTTGTTGGCATAGCAGACCGAGATCCGCATCTGGTCGTAAGCGCGGCCGGTTAAAAAGTTTGCATACGCATTGGCAAAAGGAACCTTTCCCGCAAGCGCAAAACCGGCCGCTGTTCCTACCAGATCACATTCAGAAATGCCGATATTGAAGAAGCGCTCGGGAAATTTATCTTTAAATAAATTGGTCATATTTGACTTCGCGCAATCCGCATCCAGAACGACCAGATCCTGGTGCTGCCCGCCCAAGCGGATCAGTGCGGCGCTGTATCCTTCACGAGGTGCTCTGAGCTGACTCATTTATACCAACTCCTTTAATGCGACTTCCAATTCCTCATTGCTCGGGGCCAAACCGTGCCACTTATGCGTATTCTCCATGAAGGAGATTCCTTTGCCCTTAATCGTGTGCGCCAAAATGGCGGTCGGTTTGCCTTTGACCTTTTTCCCCTCGCGCAGGGCATCGTCCACTTCATCCAATTGGTGACCGTTGATTTCGATTACATGCCAGCCGAAAGCCTTCCATTTTCCAACCAGGTCGCCGACACCTTTGACATTGTCCACATAATCGTCCAGCTGAATCTTGTTCCAGTCGATGATCGCGCACACATTATCCAGGTTGTAGTGAGGCGTAGTCATCGCCGCTTCCCAGACTTGCCCTTCCTGCAGCTCTCCGTCACCGATCATGACGTACGACCTGCGAGCTTTTCCGTCCAGCTTCGCCGCCAGTGCTACTCCATTCGCGACGGAAAGTCCCTGTCCGAGCGAGCCAGAGGAAACGTCCACGCCTGGGCAATGCTCGCTGCACGGATGTCCATGCAGGCGGCCATCGACATCGCGAAAAGTCATTAACTCTTCTACCGGGAAAAAGCCCTTTTCGGCAAGTACGGAATAATAGACTGGGGTGCAATGACCTTTCGATAGGAAAAAGCAATCACGATCCGTCCACTTAGGATTTCTCGGATCGACATTCATGTGCTCAAAAAACAGAACCGTCATTAATTCTGCAGCAGATAACGAACCTCCCGGATGTCCACTTCCCGCATGATTGGTCATTTTTACAATGTGCCTGCGGATGGTTTTGGTTAACTCCCCGTACTGTGCCAGCTTTACGCTACTTAAAGCCATTGGGTCCTCCTCCTTGATTGTGATTCTACTCATGTGCTTTGCTTGAAACCATCATTTTGTTTCTTATTAAGAAATATCGTTTCTGAAAATCATCAAAAAAAATGACTACTCTTTTGCAAGCGCTACTAGCTCGATTTCAACCAATGCGTCCTTCGGCAGTCGGGCTACCTCCACTGTCGAGCGCGCCGGACGATGAGTTGCAAAATAACTTCCGTAAATTTCATTGAGCAGTGCGAAATCATCCATGTTTTTTATAAAAACGGTTGTTTTCACCACATGCGTAAGGTCTGATCCCGCTTCTTCAAGAATGGCCTGTAGATTTGCGAAGACCTGGTGCAGCTGCTCCTCGAACGTTCCTTCCACAAAAGTGCCATCTGGTTTAAACGGAAGTGTGCCGGAAGTATAGACCAGATTGGCAATCTTCACCGCTTGCGAATAAGGGAGATTCGGCCTGGGTGCTTTTGGGGTACTAATCATCTCCATCCTCTTCATCTCCTCCCTTTTTGTTTCCTATTGAGAAACACAGTTTCTTATTTGAATTGATTGTATCAACATCGATTTCTCATTTCAATATTTTCAAGAAAATAAATATTCAGTTTTTTATTGCAGCTTGTATTGCCGCTTCATAGTCAGGATGCTCTGTTACTTCTGATACATATTCGGCATGCACGACTTTATCATTCTTGTCGATCACAAAAATAGCCCGGGCCAGCAAGCGTAGTTCCTCGATAACTACACCATAAGCCTTTCCAAATGAGAGATCGCGATAGTCGGACAAGGTTTGGACCTGATCAATCCCAGCAGCTCCACACCAACGTTTTTGGGCGAACGGCAAATCGACACTGACCGTGAGCACAGTAATACCGTTCAGGTTTGCTGCTTCTTCATTAAATCGCCGGGTCTGCTGGTCACACACAGGAGTGTCAACGGAAGGTACCACACTAATGATGCGAACCGTTCCTTTCGAATCATCTAGCGTGACAAGTGAAAGATCATGATTCAATACACTGAAGTTTGGTGCTTGTTCTCCCACTTTCACTTCATTACCCGTGAGTGTGACCGGATTTCCTTTAAAACGGACTTGAGCCATGTCTAAAATCCTCCTTCATAATCAAATAATCTAGTTGTTTCTTAATACGAAACGCTGTTTCTTAAATATTCTTACTTCATTTATAGCACATCCCCCACGTCCTTCACAACTATTTCCAAAAAAACTTTTTCAGCTGCCTATCGTCTTGAACTGTGAACTAATTGATTTTTCAGAATGTACTTGCTAATATGTATTTCAAGAAACTATATTTCTTAATAAGGAACAAACTTCTTTACTTTTCCGCATGATAACGCATGATAACCAAAGGAGATGGGAGACCCATGAAGAGCGAAGTTAATCAACAGATGGAAGGTATTCGCGTATCCGGTCAATTGACACCCGAGATGGCAGAAATTTTAACGCCAGATGCTCTCTCTTTTCTAGCAAAATTGGCGCGGACATTCTCCGCTACACGCGAGCAGCTCTTACAAAAAAGAATCGAGCGGCAAGCCGAATTCGACGCTGGGAAAAAGCCGGATTTTCTGCCTGAAACAGCGCATATTCGAAATGGAGATTGGACGATTGGATCCGTCCCCCAAGATCTGCAGGATCGCCGTGTAGAGATTACCGGACCTGCCGGAGACCGAAAAATGGTGATTAACGCGCTTAATTCCGGGGCAAAAGCGTTCATGGCTGATTTCGAGGACGCGAATTCTCCCACATGGGCGAACACCATTCACGGCCAGATCAATATGCGGGATGCCATTACCCGAACGATCGATTTTGTCAGCCCAGAAGGTAAAAAATACGCTCTGCACGAAAATACGGCTACCTTGATCGTTCGCCCGCGTGGCTGGCATCTGAATGAAAAGCATGTAACCATTGACGGAAAGCCCATTTCAGGCAGTCTTTTTGATTTCGGCCTGTACTTTTTTCACAACGCCAAAAATCTGATAGCCAGAGGCTCGGGCCCTTATTTTTACTTGCCAAAATTGGAAAGCCATCTGGAGGCTCGCCTCTGGAATGACGTGTTTGTGATGGCACAAGATGAATTGGGGCTTCCACAAGGGACCATTAAATCAACGGTCCTGGTCGAAACGATTTTGGCGACATTTGAAATGGATGAAATCTTGTATGAGCTTCGCGACCATATCGCCGGCATGAACTGTGGACGGTGGGATTACATTTTCAGCTACATTAAGAAGTTCCGCAATCATCCAGAAGTGATTCTTCCTGATCGTTCAGCAGTAACCATGACCGTTCCTTTTATGGAAGCGTACACGCTTTTGACCATTCAAACATGCCATCGCCGTAATGCTCATGCTATCGGCGGTATGGCTGCCCAAATTCCGATTAAAAACGATGTCGCGGCCAACGAAGAAGCCATGCAAAAGGTCAAAGCAGACAAACTGCGCGAGGCTCGCAATGGACACGACGGCTCCTGGGTCGCCCATCCTGGTCTCGTACCGATTGTCAAACAAGTATTTGATGAGATCATGCCGCAGCCCAATCAAGTATGGAAAAAAGCAGCTGATGTGAACGTATCCGCTGCTGACCTGCTTAAAGTCCCAGAAGGTGCCATTACAGAGAGCGGTCTTCGAACCAACATCAGCGTGAGTATTCAATATATAGAGGCTTGGCTGCGAGGCTTTGGTGCCGTCCCGATCTTTCATTTAATGGAGGACGCTGCAACAGCAGAGATTTCGAGGGCGCAAATATGGCAGTGGATTCGCCATCCAAAAGGAGTGCTGGATGACGGAAGAAAAGTCACGTTGGCATTGGTCCAACAAATGAGTGTCGAAGAACTCGCCAAAATCAAGAACGCAATCGGTGAAGAGGCTTTCTCTTCCGGCAAGTACCCGATTGCCTACGAGATGTTTACCACTCTCATCTCCAATGATCAATTTGAAGATTTCATCACGGTTCCGGGGTATGCGCATTTGGATTAATCAATCATTCTCTAAAAATATACAAAACCTCCATTCTCTTTCTCTGGAATGGAGGTTTCACCTATGCTCCGCCGATTCTTGCCGAAATCGTTGCGGCCTTTTGCTTCACTTTTTCTATGAGGAAAGACAAGCGCTCATCGGGAACGCGAAAGCTGGGGGCATTGATAGAAAGGGCCGCCACGAGCTGACTGCCGTATCCTACGATAGGAGCGGCGACGGCCATCGTCCCCTCCGTCTTTTCACCATAACTGACTGCGTACCCGTTTTGTTTGGCCCGGGCCAATTGCTCGATAAAGGACTGATGCTGCGTTTCAGGCAACTGCGCACTGACCACTTTTGTGATTTCTGGCGTCTTCCATAGCGCGAGGATGATTTTGCTAGGGGCACCGATCGTGAGAGGAATCCGTTCCCCTAGATTCTCATCGATGCGTATTTTCAACGGACTTTCTACTTTTTCAATCGGGATCGAATCCGTTCCCGCCGGTATATTGAGGAAGATGCTCTCCTCCACCTCATTTGCCAGCTCCTCCATGAACGGCCGGGCCACAGTGCGCAAATTCAGCTTATCATGCAGGAGAAAACCTATTTCCATCCAAGTATAGCCAGCCTTGTAGTGCTTGGTGACCGGTTCCTGCTCGACCAACCCGTAGTGGATCATCGATTCGAGAAAACGGTGGAGCGTACTGATGGGCAAGCCCGTTGCGTCAGCAAGCTCCGATATGGGCCAAGCAGGTTTCTCGTCTGAAATCAGTACTCGGATTATCTTCATCGTCCGCTCGATAGATTGAACCATATTCTCCCGCCCTCTACGAAAAAAATACTTTATGCAGACACGCTGCTATTAGTAGTCGGCTGCTTTTTCGGTGTTTTCCCAGTAGATAGTCTTCCTTCCAGCCTGTTTACAAAGTAAGAGAAAAGCATGATCAGAATCAGGTAGTACACACCGACTACCATGTACGTTTCCAATTGACGATAATTGGAGGCCGCTTCGCTAAGTGCGGTACCCCACAAATCTTGCATCCCTACATACGCTACCAGAGAAGAGTCCTTCAAACCGATGATAAACTGGTTCCCCAAGGAAGGAATTGCCCGGCGGAATGCTTGCGGCAAAACAATTCGGCGCATAGCCAGTGCATAGGACATCCCTAGTGATCTCGATGCCTCCATCTGACCTCGATCGATCGACTGGATCGCCCCACGGAAAATTTCCGCGATATAAGCGCCATTATGAACAGCAAGTGCGATCGCCCCTGCCCAGAAATTGGAGAGCGTAATCAGATTGGATACCCCGAAATAAAGGATGGCGATTTGAACAATTAACGGCGTCCCCCGGATCACCGTGATGTAAGCATGAGCGAAATAATTCAATGGCTTGGAACTGGAAATGCGGAAAAAGGCAATAACCAGACCCACGAGACAGCCCAGCACCAGGGCAACTGCTGTCAGCTTGAGTGTAAGCCATGTCGCTTTTAGGAAAAGAGGATAGCTAGCTACTAGAATATCAATCACGTAAGATCACTCCTCGTATGAAGTGGAAAAACCTCTATCGAGGCCTGCTCACGAAAGGAGCGACCGCGCTTTGGCAATTAACCAATTCTTACTTTCGCTGATAAAAGGGGGGCATCCTGTCCGGACACCCCGTGACACCTTACTGTTTCTGCAGGATATCGCGACCAAACCATTTTTCGCTGATTTTTGCATACGTACCGTCTTTAACGATTTCATCCAATGCTTTGTTGATGCGATCTACAGATTCTTGGTCGCCCTTGCGAACAGCAATGGCTTGTTCGTCGAAGCTGAGCGGTTCTCCCACGTCTTTCACTTTACCCGCACCTTCTTTAATGAAGCGCAAGCCAACAACCTGGTCCGTAATGACTGCGTCCAAACGTCCTGTCGGCAGATCGAGCAATGCCGTAATATCGCTGTCATACGTCGTAATTTTGTCTTCATCTGTCAGCTTTTTCGCCCAGTCCAGATAGTTAGACGCTTTCACTACCCCGATTTTTTTGCCCTTCAAATCTTCTTTGGTTTTAATCGTGGTATTGCCCTCTTGAACAAAGATTTGGGAGCCGGAACGGTAGTACGGATTGGTGAACGAAACCGCTTTCAAACGATCTTCTGTTACAGTCAAGCTGCCGATGATGGAATCGTATTTATTCGAATTAAGACCTTGGATGATCGTTTCAAATGGATTGGTGATTGGAGCGGCGGTCATCCCCATTTTTTCTGCCAGCGCTTGTCCAATTTCGACGTCAAAGCCAGTCAGTGTTCCGTTTTCTTTGAAGCTAAACGGCTTGTACACTCCGCTCATTGCGTAGGTAAATTCTTTCTTTTCGCCTCCAGCTGCTTGTCCACCTGTTGCCGGTGCACTGCTGCCCTGCGAGCCACAAGCTGTGAGCAATAGAGATCCGAGCAGTACGGTAGACAGAAGCACGCCAGACCATTTTGTACGTTTTTTCATCATTTGTGATACCCCCGATTTTCTTTTTTTGATTTAGCGAATACTTCCCAAAAATTGCTTGGTGCGCTCATTCTGCGGATTTTCAAAGAATGTTTTGGGAGGACCTTGCTCCAATATGATGCCGTTATCCATAAAGACCGCCCGATCGGCGACCTCACGGGCAAAGCCCATTTCATGCGTCACTACTATCATCGTCATGCCTTCTTGGGCGAGCTGTTTCATTACTTGCAGCACTTCACCAACAAGCTCCGGGTCAAGTGCGGAAGTAGGCTCATCGAACAGCATTATCTTGGGCTTCATCGCTAGAGCTCTGGCTATCGCTACCCGCTGCTTCTGACCACCAGAGAGCATGTCCGGGTAAACATCTGCCTTGTCATGCAGATTTACTTTTTTCAATAGCTCATACCCCAGCTCTTTTGCTTCTGCTATATTCATCTTTTTGACATGAACAGGTGCCTCGATCACATTTTCCAGAGCAGTCTTGTGCGGGAACAGATTAAAATGTTGAAAGACCATCCCCACATCTGCCCGAAAGTGGTTCAAGTTCGTCTTGTGTGGATCAATCTGATTGCCGCCTACCCAAATCTCACCTTCGTCATAAAATTCCAAAAAATTCAAACATCGTAGAAGTGTACTTTTTCCGGAACCGCTCGCACCAAGCAATACGACAACTTCCTTTTCCTGGACTTCGAGCGTCACGCCTTTTAGCACGGTTAACGAACCAAATGACTTTACAAGTTGCTTAACCTGAATCATCCTGCTATCCCCCTGTCTATCAGCCAACGGATGACTTGCATTCCCTTTTCCAACTATCGGAAAAGTTTTCTGATTTAAATTATAATTACATTTTTTCAGATATTCAATAACATTTTTATTTATTCATTACTTAAAAATATATTGATCGAGCATAAGCCTTGGAAAACAAGCGAATTTGCTCTAAAAAAAAATGACCCATCGCGGAAATTTCCGGATGGAGTCGCCAAAAAAACCATGCTTTTTCATTTTTATTCGTTCGTCATGTATATCCCCTAACGCTACGAGTCTTTACCTGATCTCTCCAACACTTTACCTGTTTTCTCTTCGCCGTTTTTTCCGAGTTCATGTTTGATAAACAGATAGCGCTCGATCTCCCGCAAAAGGTAGAACAAGGACGCTCTCGTCTCAAATTCCTCTCTCGTTCGCGGAAGCTCTGTCTCTTTGATCTCTTTGCGCATCTCTCTTAGTTGATCAATAAACCGGTAGGCGGTATTGCCCGGATGCACAGAGTCGCTTAACCGTTCGAGAAAATCGGCGATGTGATTCCCCTGTGGTACTTGCGTATCAAGCGAGGAGACGATCGGCATCATTCTCTCTAATAGCTCAAATTGCTTCTCACGCATGATAAAGTATTGATAGTACGAGTCATCGCGACGCCCCAGACGATTGTCGACATCACGTGATGCCAGACGTATTGCTTTTTCCAATAGTCCGGGAGTCTCGATCATTTCTTTCCCATCCCACTCACTTTCGCCATGGCGCAAGTAATAGCAAAACTCCCGCAAAATTTTCATAAACAATTTTTCCACTTGACCTTGCATCGCTTGCAGTTCTTTATCCAGGCTGGGCATGTACAGGTTCACCACCAAAGCGACGCCGACGCCTACGACCAGCAAAGCGACTTCGTTCGCAATCAGTGCGGCATCCATTCGCTGGGTGGAATACAAGTGCATGAGCACGACGATGCTCGTGACGAAGCCTTCCTGAATTTTAAAGCGTACAGCCAGTGGCATGAAAATCAGAATTTCAATCAAAATGGCGAGAGGGGTGAAGCCAAGCACTGTAAACAATGCCATACCCACAGCCAAGCCCAAAAAACTTGCCAAAATACGATTCCACGCTGTTCGAAATGATTGCTTTACGGTCACCTGAATGCACAGAATCGTAATGATGCCAGCAGACGCAGGGAACATCAGATCCAATTGCTGAGCCAGAAAGATCGAAATGGCCGTTCCTATGGCTGTTTTAAGCGTGCGATAACCGATTTTCAACTTGAAAAAGCTCAGTCTTGTTCCCCTCCATGCTGTAAAAGTGGATCACAATTCCTTCCCACAGCTTGGGCAGTATTGATAATCCATTTTTACTCGTTCTCCGCAGTATGGACAAAAAGCTTTGCCCGCAGTAGTCTCGCTTGTCTCATTTTCTTCGGCTAATTGCTGTCCATAGAGTCGGTTCAGGGGGTCGCCTTCTTCCCTCGAATCTGTAATATCAAACAAGGACATTCGTTCCTTGGACGTCGCATTTTTGAAGTGATAGATTGTCTGGAAAATGCCAATTGCCACAAAAATAATGCCGAATAATGGAAATACAGTTCCAACGACAGGGAATGGGGCATCTCTCGTTATCGTGAAAGCCATAATCGTCCAAAAAATGCCGAACACGACCAAGAAAAGACTTCCCGCAGCCCCCATGGCGGACGGCCCACGACCAGGTTTGATACTTTTCACGCGAAACACCTCCTCTTTTTCAATCTTATACCAAAAATGATTGCGTCACAAACGAAACGCTTTCGAAAGCTTCCGAAGAGTCCGCTCCCTGCCTCTATGCAGCAAGTATCTACCACCGCTATTTCGAAGCAGATGCCCTGAGAATGAGGTGGATGTCGGCATCACACTGCTCATGTCGCCGAACAGCTGCATGGCACGCAAATAGGGGCAGCTGGCAAAAGCTCGTGAAAACTGACTTTTGCGGCTGCCCCTCCTGTATGGTGATCTGTTACTTATTTTTGTTTTGCTCAAATATGACTTGCAATAGCTCTGCTATCTCTGCTCTCGTCAGCGGAGCATTCGGACTGAAGGTGGCTTCGGATTTCCCCGGCAAAATTCCTTGTGCATTCACCAGCGCTGCTGCCGGAATCTGTTTTTTCTGCAAATCCTGATAAGGGGACGCGAAAATCTCCGGCTTGTCTAACAAGGCTGCATACCCAAGCAGACGAGCAAGCATGTCGGCAGCCTCTATTCGCGTAATGTCGCGATCTGGCTCGAAATTTTTACCTTCTCTGGCAATGAGGTTGTACTGAATCCCCTTTTGAATCGCAGCGTAATAACGGTTTTTGGTGTCTACATCCGCAAACTGATACGGTTTCTTCTCATCATCTGAGAAAGAAGAGCGCAAATACCGGAATTCATAGCGATTCGTCAAGCGCGACAGGATTTGCAGCATTTCCCCACGAGTAACCTGCTTGTCTGGCTCCAGCTTTCCATCAGCCACCTGGAGCAGATCCATGCGCACAGCGAACTCGAGCGCTGCTTTTTGCGGATGCTCTTCGATGTCTTGGGGATCCTTGTTTTTTTCTGCTTCTGCAAAGCTGAGCCACTCTCCGGAAGACGCATCCACCACTCCGTCGTCACCTACATACCTGTAAACAAGCAGTGGCTCCCCCCGCTCAAACGTTTGCGCGTATCTTCTGTTTTGCGGCTGAAAGTAGGTCAGCTTCCATTCTTTTTGCTCTTGCATGGCTTTCTGAGCCTTCGTCTGGTCTATTTTTTGAGCTCCTTTTTCAACATGAATCAGAGGCAGTTCATCCCTACGGGCGCTGAATCCTTCTGCTTCGCCTGTCTCAGGATTCACCATGACCTCGCATGTAAAATCCTGAATCACCACGCCGTCCTTCAACCATCCAAAAAGGACGCGATACGATTGGCCTCGTTCCAGCATCTGTTTCAAGTCAGCCTCTGATGGCTTTTGCTCCAGCAAATAGATTTCGCCAAGACGGTCATGGAACAAGGTTTTCACCAAAGAGACAGCACTCGCTTCTGCTTGTTCCCACGAGATTCCCTTTTCAATCTTCCGTCCCCGGTCCCCAAACAGAATCCCTTCTCTCGTTTCATATTCCAGCAGCGCACCGCGGTCTCCGATTCTCAACTGCACTTGCTCCTCGGAACTATTTTTAGCGTGGAGCGGCGTAAAATCAAACTTCCAGTTTTGGTGTTCAATCCCGTCCGACCCTCTGCTTGAGCCCCCTCCGCTGCTTCCGTCAGAGCGATAGCTGCCAGGCAGCTTTTGGATGATCTGCTCGGCGATTTTCTGTGCCTCTTCTTTGGTGATGAGCCGATCTTCTCCAGAAGACGGAGAGATCGTAGTGCCCAGCGGCTTGATTTTTCTCTCGACCGCTTCTTGGCCAAGGGCATTGATCACTTTACCGCTTATCGCGTCCACAAACTGCGGATCGCTTTCATCGTAGGTGTAGACCAGCCGGTACTTGCCCTGCCCCGGCTCCAAGCCTCCGAACCGTTCATTCCAGTCCATGTAAACGAGGGACGGATGCACCCGCTCCGTCAACAGCTTTTGCCCTTCTTCCAGAGAAATCGCCTGCTTGGCATCAGGGAGCCTTTCTTCATACCAATCCCGCGAAAAAGATGCCACTTCTCCATCCTGATCAACCACCAGCTGAAAGCCATTTTCCAGGAAAGGTATGTCATTTTCCATTCGGGTAAAATGGATCAAATGCATCTGCAACAAGTTATAGTAAGAAGATGGCGACCCGTATTCATTCGGCTGGGACAATTTTTGCCGCTCCTCCGAGGTCGTTACTTTCATCAGAAACTGATTGGCAGTTTTCAGTGCCTGTTCTTCCGTTAGCTTTTTTTGCGAGTTTCCCAGCTTGTCTTTAACTCTATAGCGGGAATATTGTAACAAATTGCCCGACACTGCATCTATTGTGGCATAAATCCCCTCAGAATCGTTTTTTTCCCAGCTAATCCGCCAAGATGACTGCCCGCTGAACGGATCGCGTTTGGCGTCAAGAAAGTTGGCCCGTTCCAATTTATAGTCACTAGGGATCGTGACCCACTTTTTGGCAGCTTGGATCGCTTCTTCTTGTGACATCATTTTGGTTTGTTGTTCGGCCGCATACACGGCATGTGCTCCTCCACTCATCCCCAGCGTGGTGAGCAAAGTTGTCATAAGAATAGAGGACGACACTCCCATCGCCAGTCCCCAAGATTGATTTTGCTTTCGCACGGAAAAATCACTCTCCTCTTTCATTCCATATCATTCCTATTCTATCATTAATTTGGAAAATAAAACAAAAAAAGGTCCGCCAGCGCGATTTTCTCACGCAGCAGACCTTTTTTATAGACATTATTAAACTTCGAGCTTTTTAGCGAGAGATTCCTGGTTCAGCACATTTCCTACAAGGAAGTTGCCGAATTCGCCAAAGCGTGCGCTTACTTCATCAAAGCGCATTTCGTAGACGATATGTTTAAATTCCAGCGGATCGTTGGCAAACAGGGTAACGCCCCACTCCCAATCGTCGAAGCCTACGGAGCCCCCGATGATTTGTTTTACACGACCAGCGTAAGAGCGACCGATCATGCCGTGGGAACGCATCATTTCTTGACGCTCTTGCATGCTCAGCATGTACCAGTTGTCTTGCAGATCGCGCTTTTTGTTCATTGGGTAGAAGCAAATATGCTCCCATTTTGGCAGGATTGGATAGAGACGATCACGGACATGCGGGTTCGCCTTTGGATCTTCACCAGGGTTATGTACGTAGTTGCTCAGCTCTACAACCGACACATAGGAGTATGGCGCTTCTGTGAAGGCAGCAAAGCGGGTTTTGTTAAAGGCGGTCTTGATTTCATCCAGCTCTTGCATCGTTTCTCGCAGGAACATGAAGACGAGATCTGCCTTGTGTCCCAGGATGGAGTATACAGCCGTGCTGCCTTGTTTTTCTGCTTCATTCGCGTCCCATGTACGGATCAAATCGTTTAGCTCGCTAAGCGCTTCCTGACGCTCTTGTGCAGAAGCTGCCTTCCACTTTTCCCAATTGATGGTACGGAAATTATGATACGTATACCAGCCTTCTAATGTAAGCAACGCTTCATTTGTGCTCATTTGATTTCAGCTCCTTTGAAAAATCTGGTGATCCTGTCTGCATCATTCCCAGTATAGCATAAGGAACAAGCTCATATTCTGATCAGATTGGTGAACACGCAAGAAAACAAGCGGTATGAATCTACCGCCTGCGCGAGTATGAAGTCGGCTTACTTGCTTGCACTCTCTGCTGCCTTCCCCTTCAGCCCGGAAGCAGCATCCCTGTCCACGATCACCGTCACGCCCGAATGGAGCTGCAGCAGCGTTGCAGGAACATCCGCTGTCATTTCTGCCTCTAGCATGTGGCGTATCGCTTCTGCTTTGGCCACGCCGCTTGCCATCAGGACAATGCGTTTCGCCCCGAGAATCGTTTTGATTCCCATCGAAACCGCTCGTGTAGGAACTTCCTCAATCGAATCAAAATAACGGGCATTTGCTTCGATTGTGCTTGTGGTCAACTGTACGACACGGGTAATCGAATCAGGCATGGAGCCTGGCTCATTGAAACCGACGTGACCGTTGTTGCCGATCCCGAGCACCTGAAGATCGATCCCTCCGGCTTGGACGATCGCCTCTTCATAGCGCGCGCACTCCGCTGCCAAATCAGCTACATCGCCTCTCGGAACATTCGTCCGCTCTACCGGCAGATTAATGTGCGCAAACAAATGGTCCTGCATATAGGTGCGATAGCTTTGCGTGTGATTGGCTGGGAGCCCTACGTATTCATCCAGGTTAAAGCTAGTCGACTGCGAAAAATCAACGCCCTCTTCCCGATGCAGCCTGATCAGCTCGCGATACATTCCTTCTGGGGTTCCACCCGTCGCCAGCCCCAGTACCGCTTTTGGATTATCCTTTACTTCCTGTGCGATTAAGCGCGCTGCCTCAATGCTGAGCTGCGCGTAATCATTTACTACTATGAGCTTCAACACATTCACCTCTGTTAATATTTTCTTCCCAAAACGGCCTTGGCTGTTCTCTCTTTGTAGATGAGCGCCTTTTCTTTATTGCGCAAGGCAAGCGCCGTACAAATCACGTCCAGTACATGCAATTGTGCGATCTTTGCTGCGAGGGAACCCCCTTGCAATGGCCCCTCTTGTGCTGCCGTCAATAACGTGATATCTGCTACATTGGTGATGGGAGAACGCCGATAATGCGTGATGCAGATAACTGTGGCACCCGCTTGTTTTGCCACCTTTAACGAGTCAATCGTATCTTTCGTGCTGCCAGATACCGATAGTCCTACTGCCACATCACCAGGCCCGAGTGTCGCGGCAGCCATCGCCTGCAAATGGGATTCATTGAAAGCGTCGACCCGCAGCCCAATTCGCAGACACGTGTATTTGGCGTCCTGTGCTGTAACTGCGGAAGTACCTACTCCATAAAAATGAATGGTATTGGCCTTGTGCAAAAGCTCTACACACCGCTCCAAATCCCCTTCATCTAGCAGTGAACTCGTCGCTTCAATGGCTTGTTTATTGGTTGATGTGACCTTTTGTGCAATCATTCCTGGCGAATCGTTCTCCGCAACCCGATCATACAGATTTTTGACAGGATTGACTAATTCCTGCGCGAGTGCCAGCTTGAACTCCTGATAGCCGCGAAATCCGATTTTGCGGCAAAACCGTAGCACCGTCGTCTCGCCTACTCCCGTCTTTTCGGCTAGATCAATCACAGAGGAATAAATGACGCTCTCTGTTTGCTGCAAGACGACGCCCGCCACCTTTTGCTCTGATTTGGTAAAGGAGGGCAGCAGACTCTGGATCTGCAATAGCGTATTCGTCTTCTGTCCTGTTGCCGAAGAACTACTCGGCCACTCCTCGTGATGTCCTGCCATACCGCTACCCCCTATTCTCATTGCAAATCACACAAAAAAAGACTGTACTCGTTCTACAGTCATTATATCAAAAAAGGAGTTTTCCGCCATTCCCTTTATATAAAGTGGAGTAATTCTTCACGATACTAAAAAGGCTGCCTACCGTCTGCTCTGGCAGCTTGATCCGATTTCGCCTAAGTGTCTTCCTTATCCATAAACAATAAGGCTTTCGCCTGCAAGCATTCCTTGCAAACGAAAGCCTATAGCCACTTCGTTGATTAAGAGAATACACGGTAGCCGAGCATGATCACAAGAACCATGACAACGAGCGCTCCGATGAAGAAGCCAAGACTAGCGTCTTGTCTACGAGCTCGTCCCAAAGACATTTCCATCAAACCGAATGTAATGATAGCGAGTATACCTTTTACATAGAAGTAGAAATCGCTCGCATGATACTGGAAGAGCATCCAAAGACCCGATACGAGAATAATGACAATCATCAGTCTGAGCAACATATGTACGATTTTGCCTGCTTTTGCTTTTCCCAAACGATACAAGATATAGCCCACGATCAACAGGACAAATGCGACTTCCCAGCCACCAATATGCGCTTCTTTTAACGCGTTATAAGGCACAACCTCAACCCCTTTTTTCCCTTAATTTTACCTATCCAAGCCATTATAACAGAAGTGTCGGTAAAAAGCAGACGTCCAAATTCGTGGCAGTATTGTGACAGGAAAGCACTTGGACGAGCTGTTGCGGAGGCGAGGAAAAAGGAGAAAACGCTCCAGGTTCTTGGGCCCCCTACTGTGGGTCATCCCTGCACAGTTCCATTCCAAAAGGGAAACCGCGTCCAAAGCAGCCGATTCAATGGGGCCACTCAGAGGTGGACGCTTAAGAGCGTGTTTCCCTTTTTCCATTCCGCTTCGGTACGGGTCCCAAAGACCTTCGCTAATTTCTCCTTTTTCCTCGCAACAGTGGTAAGTGTTTTCCTGTCTTGCTTTAAGGAAACAAAAAAACATTCAAAAAAGGCTGCACATAACGTGCAACCTTTTTTCTCGGGTACGATTTATCGCAGCAAAAATCCATCTGCCAGGGGATCAGTTGGGTCGACGACGAATTGGTGCAGGCCTGTTATGAAGGCCTTTCCTTCGATCGTCGGAACGATAGCGGGGTAGCCTCCTACTTGTGTTGTTCCGATTATGGTACCGATAAACTGACTGTCGACAATGCCTTCGTGGACAAACTTTTCACCAATAGCCAGCTCGCCTCGGGCGTACAAAGTAGCTAGACGAGCAGCGGTACCTGTCCCGCACGGAGAGCGATCGACCTGCTTATCGGCAAAGATCGTGACATTTCGCAGGTCCGAGCCTTGCTTTCTCGACTCATCCGAAATGATGACGCCGTAGATGCCGACCAGCTCGGGCTCCAGTGGATGAACTACCTGCATGGCTGCCTCAATCTGTTCCTTGATTCGCGCGCCCCACTCCTGAAGCTTTGCCAACTGCTCGATTTCTACCTGTACCCCCAGGTCTTTGGCCTGGACTACGGCGTAGAAAGCTCCACCAAAAGCAATATCGACGTGGAAAGTACGTTCCTCCCACTCAATAGGTACGTCTTTGGCATAGACAAAGGATGGGACATTTTCAAACGAGACGGAATTGACTTGCGTTCCCTCTGCATTGGCACGAGCAAAAATTCTTCCAGCCGGGCTGTCGATGACAATGTTCTCTTCAGACCCTGTCAGTTGCAGCATACCGGTTTCAATGGCAGCAGTGACAACAGCGATAATTCCGTGCCCGCACATCGTACTGTAGCCTTCGTTGTGTAAAAACAGTACTCCGAATGCGGCATCAGAGCTGACAGGCGGTGTGATGACGCAACCGTACATCCCGTGATGTCCACGCGGTTCGTACATCAGGACACGGCGGATGTAATCGAGGTTCTCCCGAAAGTATCGCCGCTTTTCCAGGATCGTCTCGCCTTTGAGTGGCGGAATCCCACCCGTAATGATACGAAGCGGCTCTCCCCCCGTATGAGAGTCAATGGTCGTAAATAGCTGATTGATTTGCATTGTATCCTCACCTTTACCAGGATGTCCTTTGGCTACCAGGCGTATTTAATCGCGCAGGTCTTGATCTCGCTGTAGAAATCAAGCGCTGCCTGTCCTTGCTCCCGCGTGTGGGAACTGGACAGCTTCATCCCGCCAAATGGCGCCTGGTATTCCACACCTGCGGTTTCCTGATTGACCCTGACCATTCCGGCCTGCGCGAGATCCAGGAAGCGATGAGCACTCGCCAGATCGCGGGTAAACAGCGATGCGCTGAGTCCGTACACGCTCTGGTTGCACAGCTCCACCGCTTCTTCAAAGCCGTCTGCTGCCAAGAGTACAGCCAACGGACCAAATACTTCCTCCTGTACAAGTGCATGGCTGGCATCGACGCCTTCCACGATCATCGGGCGGATGAAATAACCCTGATCGGCTACAGCAGCCGCTGGACTTTCGGCCACGAGTCGCGCTTGCTCGTTTGCGAGCGATACGTATTTCCCTACCGTCTCATATTGCGCAGCTGATGCCACTGGTCCCAGATAGGCTCCGTGATCGCTTGCTTCGCCGACTCGCAGAGCGGCCATTGCAGTCTGCAGCCGTTCCACCAATGGTTGATAGATCGCCTTTTCCACAATGATCCGGCTGGTTGCTGTACATTTTTGTCCAGCGGAACGAAAAGCGCCGCTCAGCAGGATGGGGACCGCTTTGTCCAAGTCGGCATCTGCCAAAACAACAGCAGCATTTTTTCCGCCCATTTCGGTCTGATACTTTATGTTGCGGCCGGCACATCCGACCGCGATTTGTTTTCCCGTATCGGTCGATCCGGTAAAGCTGACCGCATCGATCTTTGCCTCTTCTATGAGCGTGTTTCCGATTTGACGGCCTTTTCCAATCACGAGGTTCAATACGCCTGCGGGGAGCTTAGTCTCGGCAAATATCTCTGCCAGTCGTGTCGCTGTCAGCGCGCCGTGTTCGGCCGGCTTCCAGATCACTGTGTTGCCGCAGATCAGGGCGGGCGCGATTTTCCAGATCGGGATCGCTACAGGGAAGTTCCATGGCGTAATCACCGCTACGACACCGAGTGGTACACGGCGGCTGTATTGCAGGACATTCGTATCTGCCGAAGGAATCAGATTCCCGTTGGACCGCATTCCTTCCCCCGCATAATAGCGCAATAGATTGACTCCACGTGCTACTTCCCCACGCATTTCACCGATTTGCTTCCCCATTTCCTGACTTGCGAGACGAGCCAGGTCATCCGCATGCGTCTCCAGAGCCGATGCCATTTGAAACAAAATCTCGCCCCGGGCAGCACCAGTCAGCTCTGCCCAAGACTTTTGCGCCAATCTTGCCGCTTGCTCGGCAGCGAATACATGGGAGGAATCGGATAACCGCAGGACTCCCACCTCCTCGGTAATCCGCGACGGATTTTTGACTGTCACTTCCTGCCCAGACGGAATAATCCACTCGCCGCCAATCCAGTTTTTGCTCTGCATGGTGCCTGACCTCCTTATCGTCCGCTCACGGTACCAACAGCGTAGTCAAACGCCTTTTTGATATCAGCATAATATTCTTCAGACAGAGGCAGACGTGGCGGTCTTGTTGGCCCGACTGGGAAATTAGCCAGCTCCATCATGTATTTGATAGACTGGACCAGTTGCGGACTGGCATCGAAGTGGAACAACGGCAGGAGACGGCGATAAAGCGCTTGTGCCTCTTGCAATTTGCCTTCTCTAGCCAGACGGAACAACTCCACGCCTTCTTTTGGCAGCGCATTTGGCACACCGGAAATCCAGCCCGTCGCTCCCACCAAAGCACCTTCCATCGCCAAATCGTCTACTCCCACCATGACTTCCAAATCAGACAGGGCGAGGATATCTTGAATGCGACGTACATCACCTGTGAACTCCTTCACCGCTACTATATTTTCCATTTTGGACAAACGAGCCAAAATGTCCGGCGTCAAATCAATTTTGTAATCGTGGGGATTGTTGTATGCGATGATCGGCAGCCCCACTGTATTCAGTGCTTCATAATGAGCGAACACTTCATTTTCGAGCGGCTTGTAGTTGATCGGCGGCAGTGCCATGACACCCGCAGCTCCAGCGTCCTTGGAAAATTGCACCCATTCGACTGCCTGACGCGTGGATGGAGCAGCAGAACCAACCACGACAGGTACACGTCCTTTTGCCGCTGCGATTACTGTGTTGATTACCTTGGCCCGCTCCTCTCCTGTCATCGTTGCGTACTCACCCAGTGAACCAGAAGGAACCAGACCGTCAATGCCTTCTTGGATCAGCCATTCGCACAGCTCAGTAAGTCTCTTGTAGTCTACCTCCTGATCCTTTGTAAACGGTGTAACCAGCGCTACATAAACCCCATCAAATCGTCCCATTTTTCATTTCTCCTCTCGTCATTTCACTTCTATATTGATTGATTAGCTCTGTTGCTCGGACTTATTTGAACATCCGCTATCTTAGTGATCAGTTGCTTCCGGGATGAGCAAGAAGCCCGCTGCCAGCTCATCTTCCGGATTGTAAAAGATCGTATGCTTTCCCATCAGCCAGGCGGAACCGGCGATACGTGTGACGACAGCAGTCAATCCGCCTTCTTTTGTCTCTTCCAGCACGCTTCCTGTAAACAGGGAACCTACGATGCTCTCATGTACAAACGGCTCGCCCAGACTAATTTCACCTTTCGCAAATAAGGTCGCCAGCTTGGCAGAGGTTCCTGTTCCGCATGGAGAGCGATCAATCCCTCCTGGGGGGACAATGACTGTATTTTTCACATCAGCATCGGGATGGTCAGGCGCTGTGTAGAATTCCACGTGGGTCAACCCGCGAATGAACGGCTTTTCAGGGTGAACCACCTCTACTGCCTGATTGATGGCTTTGCGGATACGGACCGCTGTGTCGATGATCGTAGAAGCATTGGACGGAACCAGCTCAAGACCGAGCCTCTGCGCATCCGTGATCGCGTAAAAATTGCCTCCATAGGCGATGTCACACGTGACAGATCCAAGTCCATCCACCTCTACGCTTACATCCTGCTTGTAGAGAAAAGCAGGGATGTTCGTAAAAGACACCTCCCGCGCCTTGCCTCCCTTTACCTGGATCTCTACTTCCACCAGTCCCGCTGGCGTATCCAGCCCTAGCTTGGTCACTGGCTCCGATACGGGAACCATACCGGTCTCGATCAGGGCGGTACACAGCCCGATTGTATCGTGACCACACATCGGCAAGTATCCGCCGGTTTCGATGTAGATCACACCTACGTCTGCATCGGGATGGCACGGCTCTACGATCAGAGCCCCTGACATCACATCGTGTCCGCGCGGCTCATACATCAGAAGTGTGCGAATCCAGTCGTATTCCGCTTTCATATGAAGCATTTTTTCTGCCATCGTCTGCCCTTCCAGCTTGGGCAGACCGCTGATCACCGTGCGGGTGGGATTCCCTCCGGTATGCGTATCAACCGTCGAAAACACCCTGCTTGCTTTCATGGATGCAACACCCCTTTTCTCGTAAAGCGATCATGCCGCAAAGGCGTGAGCGGGATGATGGTTTCACTCTGTTCCCTAAGCATCTGTGACACCACTTTTCCCGTGACGGCTGCCAGACTGATTCCATCCCCTTCATGCCCTGCCGCGATAAAATAGCCGGGGATCTCCTCTACGCGAGAGATGATCGGCAGGTGATCCTCTGTCCACGGTCGCAGTCCGCAATAGGTGCGAATGATCGCAAAGTCGGCAATCTTCGGGTAAAACCGCAACGCTCTTCGGGCCATGCACCGAACGACCCTCAGATCCACTCGCGTGTCAAATCCGACGAACTGGCGACTCGAGCCGATGAGAAAATTTTGGCTTTCCGTCGGTTCAAACACCAATGCCACACCGTACTTTTCCGTCTCCTCATCCACGAGGCGCTGACCTCCGAACTTGGAAATCAGATAACCAAACTCCATCACCTTCCGTATCCCGACAGGCAGTTGCCTCGAAGCAACAATCAAGTGTCCTTTGCGTGGATAAATGGGAATTTCCACCCCTACCATCTGACCGATGTAGGGCGCCCAGACGCCAGCAGCATTGACAACTTGTTTGGCAGTGACGCTGCCTGTTCCCGTCTCCAGATAAAAAGTGCCTGATGCCTGGTCCCGTTTGATGGATTTCACCTCGGTGCGCAGCATGATCCGCGCCCCATACTTCTTCGCTCCTTCGAACAGGGCATAGGTGAGCATGTACGGATTAACAGTGGAGTCCGTGGCGCATTCCAGTCCGCCCAAGAGATCGTCAGCAAAATAAGGCGACTCTTGCCTGATATCAGAGCGATCGAGCATCCGAAATGGCAGTCCTGCTTCTTTTTGTCGCCTTACCCACTCACTCGCTGCCTCCATCTCCGCATCTGTTTCGCAGACGAGAATACTGCCCGGAGCACGGTACTCAAAGGAGTGGTCCAACTCCCGGTTTAACTGATCGACCAGCATCTGGCTTTGTAGCGACATTTGACTGTCGAAGCCCGGGTCCTTGTCAATTGCCAAGATGTTCCCGTCACAACGGGAGGAAGTGCCTGATGCCAGCTCGCCTTTTTCCAGCACCACTACATCCAGTCCGGCCTGGGCAGCGTAATAAGCGATAGCTCCACCGATAATCCCTCCGCCGATCACAGCTACCTGGGCGTGGGTTTGGTTTCGTGCAATCATGGTTGATTCTCCTCAAAAGCGTAGTGTGAGTTCTCACGCTTTTATCTTTTTGCAAGCTGTATGCCAACTTGTATTTACTTTTTTTCTGGACCATTTGTCTAAATTATTTTACAACTCAAACAACGAGTGTATAATTAATAAGAAAGTGTTTATTTTTTTATACACTCTTAAAAAGGGATGATCGGGTTGAAACATAAACTGCCTGCCTTAACAGATCTGATGCAGACAAGCATGCTGATTTATCGGTATCAGGAGCTGTTTCCCATTTCAGAGGAAGCGGATATTCCCATTTTTGTGGAAATAACGAGTGGCTGGCACGTGGCACGCTCCTCTCAATTGACAGCTAGCACCCCGACCGATCTTGCGCTGCCCCCGTGGGAAAAAACGTCTGTCATCCCTGCAGATCTTCCTCTTCCCAGAGCAATTTCTTTGCTTCGCGAATATTCCTATTTACTGATCGCAAATGAGCAGGCAAAGCCTGTTGGCTATCTCGACCGCTCCCGTGCCTTGCAGGCGATTTTTCAATCGTACGAGGTACTAGAAGCGTATTTCGAGACCATGATCAAAACGATGGACGCTTCCATCTCCGTGATTGACGAAGAGGCGCGTGTCATGGTCTGGACAGAAGGAGCGGAGCGAATTTTCTCCTTGAAGAGGAAGGACATCATCGGTCGTCCCATCACTGATTTCTTCCCTTTGGAAATGCTCGAAACGATTCAATCCCTGAAAAGCGGGCATTCTCTCTACCGTCATCAGCACCAGCCGCGCCAAGACCTCGTCGTATTGATCAATACCAACCCTATTTATCTGCATGAAAAAATCATTGGCGCTGTCGCCGCCGAAACAGACATTACCAGTCAAGTCAGGCTCAACCAGGAGCTGCTCAACGCCAACAAAAAAGTGAACCATTTAGAGCAGGAGATGGCTAAGCTAAGTCCCTCCCCCGACCCGTTTGGGCAGATCAAGGGAACCAGCCACGCGATCCGGCAAGTCAAAACCATGATCCAAAAGTTAGGTGCGACCCAAGCCACTGTACTCATCTTGGGAGAAAGCGGTGTCGGCAAGGAATTGTTTGCCAAAGCGGTGCATGATGTGCGGGAGGATGCCCATGCGCAATTCGTTGCCATTAACTGTGGGGCTATCTCGCCGACTTTGTTTGAAAGCGAACTGTTTGGTTATAAAAAAGGGGCCTTCTCAGGGGCTGATCAAAAAGGAAAGAAAGGGATGATTGAGCTTGCGCGCGGAGGCACGCTTTTCCTCGATGAAGTAGGAGAAATGCCGCTCGATATGCAGGTGAAACTGCTTCGTGTTTTGCAGGAGAAAAAGTATTATCCAGTAGGTGGGACTAAGCAGATTGAGGCTGACTTTCGAGTCGTCGCTGCGACCAATAAAAATCTAGAGGAAATGGTGAAGGAAGGAAAATTTCGCGAGGACCTCTACTATCGACTCAATGTCGTTACATTAAAGATTCCTCCGCTTCGCGAGCGAATTGAGGATACCATTGAGCTGGCCCACTTTTTCCTCTATGAATTTTCGTTGCGATACAACCGACCCGTTCACGCGATCTCACAAAATGTCATGCAAAACCTGCTCCAGTATGACTGGCCCGGCAACATTCGCGAGCTGAGAAATGCAATTGAGAGACTGGTTGTTTTTGCGACAGATGGAATCATCAAAGAAGAGGATTTGCCCTATTCTCTGCAAGGACAACCCAAAACCTCCCCCATTGAATTGCCAGATAATCTGATTTCCTTGCAGCAGGAGCTGGAAGCGCATGAGCGTCGGGTCATTCTGCGAGCGATTGAGCTCGAAAACGGAAACAAACAGGCGGCAGCCAAGCGGTTAGGGATCTCTCGTGCTACCCTATATAACAAATTAAACAAGTAGCTAATGGCTTACTCCACGAAAAAAAGGGCTGTCGATCTCGTCTCGACAGCCTGACAATACGGCTACAGGCCTGTTTTCTTATCTTTGCGAGAAAAAAGCGAGCGAAGGCGACGCCCCACAATTCGGTAATCACACCCGTATCTAGGTGGTAACACCTCAGACAAAATCCGGACCAATTCCATGGTTGATTCCTCCTTTGTCGTTTGACAGCAGCCTTTTGTTTTTCCTCAGGCACCGAGATAAGCCTTGACGATGGACTCATCCCCTCGCAGTACATCCGCCGTATTTTCCATGACGATTCGTCCCGTTTCGAGAACGTAGCCACGGTGCGCGAGCCGAAGTGCTGCTTTGGCATTCTGTTCAATCAACAAAATGGTCGTACCCTGCTTGTTTATTTCTCTGATGATGTGCATAATCTCCTGCACAATGATTGGAGCAAGTCCCATTGACGGCTCATCTAGCATCAGGAGCTTGGGACGCGCCATCAAGCCTCGGCAAATGGCCAGCATCTGCTGTTCGCCACCACTCAGGGTTCCTCCCAATTGTGAGCTCCGCTCCTTCAAGCGAGGAAACAGAGAAAATGCTTGTTCGATCCCAGCAGAAATGACTTCTTTCTTCTTTTGTGTGAATCCGCCCAGCTCCAAATTTTCACGCACGGTAAGTCCAGCAAAAATGCGCCGTCCTTCAGGTACATGAATGATCCCTTCCTCCACGATTCGGTGAGGTGGCCAACCAGCGATGCTTCTACCTTCCAGGTGGATATCGCCACGCGCTGGGCGGACAAGACCAGAGATTGTTTTGAGCGTGGTGCTTTTTCCAGCCCCGTTACTGCCGAGCAAGGCGACGATTTCCCCTCGGCGCACTTCCATGCTAATCCCTTTCAGCGCTTCAATTTTACCGTAAAACGAATGAATCCCACTGATCGTAAGCAGGGCACTCACATGGCCTCCTCCTTTCCCAGGTAGGCTTCTACAACGCGCGAATGATTCAAGACATCTGCAGGAGTGCCCTCCGCAATTTTTTGTCCATAATCGAGGACAATCACATTTTCCGAGATTTTTTTGATCAGGCCCATATCGTGCTCGATGATGAGCACAGTCAGCTTGTATTGCTCACGGATGCGTCTGATCAGGTCGATGAGGCTCTCTTTTTCCTCGTAGTTCAAGCCTGCCGCCGGCTCATCCAAAAGCAGGACCTGAGGCTTGGTAGCCAATGCCCTCGCGATTTCCAAATAACGCTGCGCGCCGTACGGCAAATTTTTAGCAATTCGCTGTTTGTACGCTTCCATGCCGACGAAAGACAGGCAGTCAAGCGCTACATCTTCAATGAGCTGCTCCTCTTTTTGCTGCGCGCGGGTATGCCACAATGCTCCCCAGACTGCTTGCTTTGTCCGGCTGTGCATGCCTGATTTGACGTTGTCGAGTACCGTCAGATTAGGAAACAGGCGCAGGTTCTGAAAGGTTCGTGCAAGGCCCCGGCGTGTAATCTCACTCGGCTTTTTCCCGACGAGGTTTTCACGATCCAGCAGGATTTGCCCCGTTGTCGGTCGATAAAATCCAGTGATCATGTTGAAAACGGATGTTTTCCCGGCTCCATTCGGTCCAATAATGCTCGTAATGGAGCAGTTAGGTATCTCAAAGGACAAATCATGGACAGCCGTAAGCCCGCCAAATTTAAGCGTTACATTTTTCACTGTCAAGCTGGACATCCCCGTCACCTCCCTCTGAGCTCGCCACAATCCCACCCTGCTTGGAGTCTTTGGCTGACTCATAGCGTGCAGGCCATAAGCCTTGGGGTCTGAACAGCATCATAGCAACCAAAGCGGCGCCAAAGATCAGATACCGCCAGTCCTCCACGGATCGAAGGAGCTCGGGCAGGGCGATTACGAGGACCGCCCCGAGTACAACACCAGGAATGCTGCCCAGTCCTCCCAGGACAACAGCCAGCAAAATCATGATCGACTGGGTGAAGCTAAAGCTAAGCGGTGCAATCGCACTCATTTTCACAGCAAAAACAGAGCCTGCCAAACTGCCGATGACCGCACCTATGGAGTAGGCAAGCAGCTTCATTTTGATGCGGTTGATTCCCATTGCTTCCGCCGCATCCTCGTCCTCCCGGATGTACATCCAGGCCCTGCCGATTCGCGATGTTCCCAGCCGCTTCACTGCAAGAACTGCCAGTACGGCAATGATCAGGATCAGATAGTAAAAGTCCATTTGACCAGCCAGCACATAAGGACCGATAGAAGGACGCGGTATGCCGTAAATTCCCGAGGCTGAACCTGTAATACTGAGATTGATTGCTAAAATGCGGATAATTTCCCCAAAGCCCAAGGTGACGATTGCCAAGTAATCACTGCGCAAACGAAGTGTGGGGGCGCCGATGATGACGCCAACTACGGCGGCGAGTGCCATGGATACGGGCAGCGTCAGCCAGAACGACCACTGATAGACCGTCATCAGGATTCCCGTCGTATACGCGCCGACTGCAAAAAAAGCGGCGTAGCCCAAATCGAGCAGCCCGGCAAATCCGACGACCACATTGAGCCCTTGAGCCAGCACGACGTAGAACAAGGCGAGCGTCGCCACATCGAGCCAATAATTGTTGGAGAGGAATGGCAACAGGCACGCTATGATGAAGAGCAGGACGATGAAGAGCTTTTTTCCGAGTGGATTCATCCGCTACATCCTCTCTGTCACTTTTTCACCCATGATGCCTGTTGGCTTCAGCACCAGGATCAGAATCAACAGGGAAAAGGCTACGACGTCCTTCCACGAACCACCAAAAAGAAAGGTTCCTGCCGTTTCCATCATGCCGAGCACCAGCCCTCCCAGCATGGCTCCCGGTATACTGCCGATTCCTCCCAAGACTGCTGCCGTAAATGCTTTTAACCCGATAATAAAGCCCATCATGAAGTTGACCGTTCCGTAGTAGGCGCCCGCCATCGTCCCTGCGCCTGCTGCGAGAGAAGCACCGATAAAAAAGGTGAGGCCAATGACCTTATGGACGTTGATGCCCATCAGATGGCAGGCTGTTTGATCATGAGCGATCGCCCTCATCGCCTTGCCATAAAGGGTTCGGCTGATGAACAGGTGCAGCCCGAGCATCAAAAGAGCCGAAATCAGCACAAGCCCTATCTGTGTATAGGTGATATGTGCCCCGAACAAATCCCACCCGTCATTTGAGAGCTGGAGCGGATACACCTGATACTGCGCTCCCCAAAATAGCATCGAGCCATTTTCCAAAAAAAGGGATACACCTATCGCCGTAATCAAGATGGAGAGTCGGGGAGCGAGCAGCAGCGGCCGATACGCCACCCGCTCAATCCCCATTCCTATAGCACCGCCAATGACCATCGTCAAAAACAGTACAATCACAATCCCCATCAAGCCCGCACCGGAGCCATAGCCGCTAATCACGCTCAAGAGAGAATACCCGACAAATGCCCCTAGCATATACAGATCACCATGTGCAAAATTGAGCAGCTTGATAATGCCAAAAACCATCGTGTAACCCAGAGCAATCAGGCTATAAAAAGCGCCGATAACCAATCCGTCAGCGATCGTCTGGACCAGAATATCCATGCATTCACCCCTCTTTTCGTTTCGTGGGCGCACCTCGTTATTGGCTACTTCGCCAGAGTGAACTTGCCACCCGTTACTTTTAAAACAGCGAAGTTGGAGGTATCCAAGGTGTTTTGTGCATTAAACGATATCGTTTGGCCCAGTGCTTTGAAGCCTTTGGTCTCCTTGATCGCTTTTTTAACAGCGTCGCGATCCGTAGAATTGGCCCGTTTCACAGCATCAGCCAACAAATTGACGGCATTGTAGCTAAGCGCGGAAAACGGTCCCGGTGCCAGATTGTTATAGGTTTGTTTGTATTCCGAGGTGAATGTTTCTGCGCCCTCGATAAACTCGGCGGTAGGGGTCGCCGTAATCAGCAGTCCTTCTGCATTGTCAGCTCCTGCGATTTTAATGATGTCTTCACTGAACGATCCGTCGCCTACGAGGAACAGGCCAGATACGCCCTTTTGCTTGAATTGCTTGACCATCAAGCCTCCTGCCGCATAATAGCCAGTGAAATAGGTCGCATCTGGACCGATCCCTTTGAGCTTGGTGACGAGAGCGCTGAAATCTTTCTCCTCCGGATTGATCGCTTCATAAGCGACAACAGTGCCTCCTGATTTTTCGACGGCAGCCTTGGCAAAATCGGCAAGGTCCTTGGCATATGCAGAATTGTCGTGGACGAGGGCTACTTTTTTTGCCTGATTGGCCGCCATGTAATCTGCGGCGGTTTGAGCTTGGTCAGGGGTTAGGCCGTTAATTAAAAACAGGGTGTCATAGCCTTGGGCAGGCAATTTGGCTGAATTCGCTGCGGGGACAATCATCGGGATATTCGCATTTTTAAAGACACCAGAAGACGGCAAAGTTGCTCCAGAGCAGTAGCCGCCCACTACGGCTACTACATTTTGTGAAACGAGCTTGTTGGCTGCAGTCGTTGCCATTTGCGGGTCGCAGCCGTCATCGGCCACTTCTATCTTCAGTTTTTTTCCGAGCACACCGCCAGCATCGTTTACTTTTTTGACGGCCATTTCGATCGCATTTTGCATGTCTTTTCCGTCGGTCGCGTTGTTTCCCGTTACAGGCAGGAGTACGCCGACCAAGATTTCATTCCCGTCTGCAGAGCCAGAAGACTGTCCTTGATTTGCACATCCCGCTACAGCCAGTGAGAGCGTCAGCATCGTTGCAACAATCACACTTCCCCATTTTTTCATAGCCCTTCCCCCGTTCGAATCGTTATTCGATAGATGCCCATTTTCAGTCGATCGCACCCAAACCGTCCTGAAAGACTCCTTTTACCTTGTCATTTTTCACCCATGTATGTGTATAAAAGTAGATCGGCATGATTGGCATTTCGTCCATCATGATTTGTTCGGCTTCTCGCAGGATCGCCTTGCGCTTCTCTGCATCTCCCTCTGTTGCGGATTTGTTTAACAGCTCTTTGAACTTTGGATTTTCCCAGCGCGTATCATTATTTCCACCATTTTTTTCCTTGAACAGCTCGAGGAAGTTGATCGGATCATTGAAGTCACCCGACCACCCCAGACGTCCTACTTGATAATTACCTGCGTGCATCGTCTCCAGGTACACTTTCCACTCCTGGTTTTCGAGCTTCACTTCTGCTCCCAAGTTTTTACGCCACTGGTCCTGGATCGCCTCCGCGATTTTTTTATGTCCTTCTGATGTGTTATAGACAAGTGTCACCGGTGGCAGCTTGGTAATCCCCAGCTCACTCATCCCTTCCTCCAGCAGCTTCTTAGCTGATTCTTGGTCGTTGTCCTTGAAGTAGCCATCCTGGTTGAGCGCCATCGTCGGGGGAACGGCTGCCATGGCTGGTTGCTGGTTAGCCTGCAGGACATTATCAATCAAAATTTGACGGTTGATGGAGTAGGCAAATGCTTTTCGAATTTTCACATTATTGAACGGTGGTTTTTCCGTATTAAACTTATACCAATAAGTAGCTCCCACTGGCTTTACTTGCAGCTTGCCGCTGTCTTTTAAAGCAGGCATCGCATCTATTGGCAAGGAGCTGAGTGGTGCGCCTGCCCAGTCAATCTCTCCATTTTCAAACATGGACAGCTCTGTGTTCTCGTCCTCTACCATGGAAAACTCAATCTTGTCTAGCTTGACGTTATCCTTGTCCCAGTAATTCTCATTTTTTACGAGAACCATCTTGCTTTTATGATCCCAAACCTGCATCTTGTATGGTCCGTTGCCCACATGAGTCTTGGCATCACCTGCCCAATTTTGCGCAGATTCAACCACCTTTTTATTTACCGGGAAATAAGTTTGGAAAGCAGTTAGCTCGAGGAAAAATGGTGTTGGATTCTCCAGCTCCACTTTCAACGTCTTGTCATCTAGGGCCTTTACCCCTACATCTTCCAGCTTTCCTTCGTTCTTGTTCGCCTTTTCCGCATTTTTGATGTAATAGAGCTGATAGGCGTAGTTGGATGCTGTCTTCGGATCGAGTGCACGTTTCCACGCATACTCAAAATCATGGGCAGTCACCGGTTCTCCATTACTCCACTTTGATTCCCGCAGCGTAAATGTATACGTTTTCAAATCATTCGAAACGTCGATTTTCTCTGCAACGGCTTCCTCTGGTTTTCCGGACGGACCTATGCGTGTCAAACCGTCAAAAACAGCTTTGGTAATTGCTGCCGAGGTCGTGTCCTCCGCCAGGCCAGGATCTCCTGTAGGAGGCTCAGAATGCAGATTCCAGCGCAGCACTTGTTCTGCTTTTGGTTTTTCTGCTGATGCAGGAGCAGAGCCTGACTGTGTTTGCGCTTGCCCTCGCTGCGTCTGATCTGCCGGTTGTGAGGCTTGCTGTCCTCCTCCGCATCCAGCGAGTGCCACTCCTAACACAGCCACACTGCTGATCAAGGTAAACATACTTTTTTTCAAACGATCAACCCCTCATTCTCTTCTCGTTTTATTTTTGCAAAATACAGAAAATGCAAGATGTATGCCAATTGGAAAAAGGAGGAATTACACGAAATCAGTGTGCTTTTTGTACAATATCTTTTACAATTCGAAATAAATACTGTCTCAGGATTTAGACATAGCCTGATGAGTGACAACAAGGAACAGGCAAAAACCCTTGACCGCCTAAAGGGCCAAGGGTTTTCCAGGTTATCGCTGTTACAAGATAATGAGGTCACGCGGGGAATGTGTCAACACAGAATTGCCTTCCTCTGTAACGACCAAATCGTCCTCGATTCGTACACCGCCTAGACCCGGAATGTAAATACCCGGTTCCACCGTCAACACCATGCCTGCTTGAAGAATCGCTGCACAGCGTGTAGACATGAACGGTTCTTCGTGTATGTCCAAGCCGACACCGTGACCCATCCCATGACCGAAGCGCTCCCCAAAGCCTTGCTCGGTAATGTAATCTCTGGCAAAAGCGTCCGCCTCTTTTCCTGTAATGCCTGGACGAATGCCTGCTACTGCCCGATTGCGCGCTTCCAGAACGATTCCGTAGATTGCTCTTAATTGCTCAGATGGCTCCCCGACAGCTACCGTACGTGTAATATCGGAGCGATACCCTTGGTAGAGGGCACCGTAGTCCATCGTCACCATATCTCCCGACTCGATTAGCTTCTCACTTGCTACCCCATGAGGCAGAGCAGAGCGGTGACCGGATGCAATAATCATGTCAAAGGCAGAGCCCGAAGCTCCTTCTTTTCGCATGAACATTTCCAATTCATTAGACACATCCCATTCGCTAATCCCTGGACGCAAAAAGGAGGTAATATGCATAAACGCTGCATCTGCGATCTGGGCCGCTGTCCGGATTTTTTCTAGCTCATCTGCTGTTTTGATCATCCGTAAATTCTCTACAACTCCTGCTGTTGGGACCAACTCCACTTTTGTCTTTGCCGCATGCAAGTAACTGCGGTGCAGCGCATACGTTAGGTTTGCTTCCTCAAAACCAAGTGACCTGATCCCCATTTCTTCAGCGAGACGGGACACTTCCCTGTAAACAGCTTCTTTTGTCGGCAATTGGACAATTTCAAAACCTGGAGCCTGTGTCTCAGCCTGTACTGTATAACGGAAGTCGGTCAGCAGCTTTGCTTGGGTCTTTGAAATAAGCACCACCCCATAGGAACCCGTAAAATTGGTCAAATAACGCCGGTTTTGTGCATTTGTGATCAGCATTCCGTCAATTCCTAATACCGAGAATTGTTGACGCAGTCGATTCACTTTCTCCATCTTCGTCATCCCTTTCCGCATGCTCTTTGTTCTTTACTCCATAAAGCAATACCTGTGCCACTTATCGTACTAGCCATTGCTGCTTGCCGCAATGCCCCTTTTCCAAATGGATTTCCCATGCTGGCACGACATTTGCATTTTCTCATTGAACAGAAATGAAAGGAGGTCCCATCATGGACTCGCAACCGTTAATTGTCTGCCGCTGTGAAGAAGTAACGCTGGCCGACCTGCAGAAGACCGTTCAAGCTTATCCATGCACCGCTCGGGAATTGAAATTACGGACGCGTGCAGGGATGGGCTGCTGCGGGGGGCGTACCTGCCGTATTTTGGTTGATTCGGTCATTGAGCAAACAACTGGCCAAGTGCCATCTCATACTGTACCGCTTGGATACCAGCCACCAGTCCGTCCCATCTCGTTTATGACGCTCGGAGGTCGAAAATCATGAGCCAGCGTATTTTGCACCATCCCGTCCTCGGTTCGCTTACTCCAGGAACCCCGTTACACTTTACCTTTAATGAAACGCATTATACCGCCTACGAGGGTGAGACGATTGCCGCTGCACTCTTGGCTGCTGGCGTGCGGACATTGCGGGTACACGAAGAAAAGGGGACACCGCGGGGGATCTACTGCAACATCGGTCATTGTTATGAATGTCGCGTCATAGTGAATGGTATTCCAACCGTTCGAGCCTGTATGACTTTGGTACAGGAAGGCATGAAGGTAACAGCTGGAACCCTCTTGCCTACCCCTCTGAAAAAAGGAGGAGTGGCCCATGATTGACGTGCTCGTTATTGGAGCAGGACCGGCCGGCCTGTCAGCAGCCATCGCTTGCGCCAGGCATGGATTATCGGTTCGTGTGGTGGATGAATTTTACCGATCTGGTGGCCGCTTGCTAGGACAGCTTCATCAGGAACCGGATGGTACTTGGTGGAATGGCGTGGACGAGGCTGCCAGGCTGGATCAGGAAGCGAGATCAGTTGGCGTTGAGATTAGCTGCGGGGTATCTGTTTACAATGTAGCGTGGATGAATGATGGCTGGGCGGTATCTACTACAGAAGGAGAAATAGAGGCCCCCCTGCTACTCATTGCTACAGGCGCTTCAGAGACAGCCGTTCCCGTACCTGGATGGACATTGCCTGGTACGATGTCCATTGGGGCCGCTCAGGTCATGACGAATGTCCAGCGTGTACGGGTTGGTGAGCGCGGGGTCGTTATCGGAGTTAATATTTTATCTGTCGCCATTGCTCGTGAGCTACAGCTTGCAGGAATTAAGGTCGACCGGATGATTCTTCCTCCCCTTTCAGCTCTTACAGGAGATGCTGGCCGGCCTAAATCCGTCATGCGCTCCCTTTTGCGAGTGGCACATCTGGCTCCGTCTCCCCTGATTCGGTGGGGCAGCTCATTGATCAAAAAAAGCTGGATGCAGCGCTTGGCTGTCACCCTCTATCCTTCGCAAGGCTTTTCCATGTGGAACATCCCGATCCAGCTGCGTACAACGGCACTTGAGATTGTCGGAGTCAATCAGGTCGAAGGTATACGCATTGCTCGAATCACGCCAGATGGCGAACAGGTCCCTGGAACGGAAGAAATCATTCCTGCTGATTTTGTTTGTATTGCGGGCGGATTAAGCCCGCTTGCTGAATTGGCTGCCATCGCGGGTTGTCCGTTTGCTTATGTTCCTTCTTTAGGCGGACACGTGCCGCTTCACGATGAAAATATGCGAACGACACTTCCAGGGCTCTATGTCGCGGGCAACATCACCGGTATTGAGAGTGCCAAGGTAGCAATGGCTCAAGGAACAGTCGCAGGGCTATCCATGGCTTATTCCCGTGGAGCGTTAACAGACCAAAATCTACTTCAGAAAGCGGTTCTTCAAGTCGAGTATGTACGGCAAAAAGCAACGATCCAGTTTCATCCTGAAATCCATGCTGGACGGGCGCTGGTTGGAAAAATGGCGGCAGAGTTCATGGTGAAATAGAAATGAACGTAGAGAAAGAGTAGCTTTCGTTTTTTTCGCGAAGTCTACTCTTTCTTTTCCTTTTGCAATTGTACATAATGGGACACCAATTCTGGATAGGCCTCTATTTCGTGTAGTCCGGCATCTGTAACAGCATATACGCCTCGGCTCATTTTCTGAAACCATCCGTAATAGTTCTTGGAAAGCATGGATAAGGTCTTATCTCCTGTTCCCATCTGCCGAAGTTGTTTCGGAGACAGCGGTCCAAATTTTTGAAGGAGACTGGCTATTTGAATACAGCTTTGCTTATAAGCAGTCATAATCTTAGTCTGATTGCTTCCTCCTACATTGTAATCACCGTAACGTCCTCTTATCTCTGCGATGACCTTATTTCTATTTTTCTGATTTCGTTGCTTGCTTTTTAATCGATCGAATGGACCTGGATGTATTTTGATTTCCATCGCGGCGCCATTTGCAGAAAAGGAAACGAGGATCAGGCCTAGCTCCAACCGTCGGATCAAATGGGTAATATCTTGCCACTTCCTTGAGAAAAGACTGTATTTCGGCTTTGGAATCGCAATATAGACCTCATCCGTTAGGCGCTGTCTTTTCGTTGCTTGGATTAATAGGTCAGCATTTAGATGCAGCTTGCATTCAACGATCACGAGCTCATCTTCTTTTATGGCCGTCACATCGCAATGCTTGACCTCACCAAAAACCTCGTAGCCATGGGCTACAAAATAATTTCGAATCGGTTCGTACAAATCCACTTCATATCGTTTTTCGGCTTTGGTTTTCATGAAATGCAAATCCCCCCTCGCCGCCCCGCCGACTCGATGTTGATTAGTATACTGGATTCCTCGATATTTCCCAACATCTGTGGGCATACTATCCAAAAAGGAGTGTGCTTTTATTGGAGAACAAATCGATTTACTACCCCGTATCTTGGGATGATGCTGCTGATTACACCCGTGCAATGGAGGCAATGGGCATCCCACACTTGATCGAGGATCCGAGTGAAGGATTGCCTATACAACAGGGACAATTAGCGATTGTCTTTCCTCATTTGCCGGTGAGGCAATATGAGAAGGTGCGAACCCTCTTTAATGGAGATGGAGAGCATTATCCCGATTAATGAGAGACTGCTCCAGTTACCGGAGCGGTCTTCTTCTTTATCGGAATTTTACCTCTCTCCCTATACATGCTACTTTAGGATGTGGAGTGTAATCCTGTTTGGTACTAAAAATTAGGGTCTCGAAAGAAGTTTCCCTGTATAACTTTCGTACTTATCTCGATACCCTTCTGTCGGTGATGACGAATTCCGCCATCACTTATGTCGTCTGATACATATCGTTGATTTCGTAGAACAGCAAACCCCTTCGATGAACTAAACAGATTTCTGCCGGCACGATAAGCAGCCCGCGGATCCTGTGGCAAGCCAAGCAAGTGGTGGACCGTTGGAAGAATATCGATTTGTCCCCCCATTTGGTTCAACATTACTCCTTTCAAGGAGGGATGATAAATCAAGAGAGGCAAATTCTTGTCATTTTTTTTCAACCAGGAATGTCCGCTTTTTTGTACATCCTTCGCGTAATACTTATTAACTCCTTGGTGATCACCGTAAATAACTAGGATTGTGTGGTCGAGCAATCGTTCTTTCCTCAATCCCTCTATAAAAGAACCCAACGCCTGATCAGCGTAGTGGACACTCTGTATGTACCTGAAAACACTATCATTTTTCATCCTCGGTGCCGTAGTAAGTGTTCGCATATGTGGGGGCAATTTATAGGGTACATGGTTTGTCAGGGTAATCATATACGCAAAAAATGGGCTTTTTAAGCTCTTAATATAAGGGATGGATTGATCGAACATATCCTGATCTGGGATCCCCAAACCGATTTTTTCATTTGATTGATAAAACGGCAAGGAAAATATTTTTTGAAATCCATAGTTAGGCAATACAATGGCCATGTTCATAAACCCTGCTTTCATTCCCAAAAAAGCCGCTGTCTCATATCCATTCACAGCCAGTTCTTTAGGAAAGGCAAAGTAGCGATTGGAAGGATAGCGTAAGCTGATAATACCCTGGGGTAATGGATATAGAGAGTTGAATACCGTGAATTCAGCATCCGCTGAATTTCCTTCCCCAACCTGTTCCTTGATTCTAGGGAAATAAAAGCTATGGGCGAGCAGCCTATTTAAATGGGGAGTGATTTCTTGTCCATGAATTCGTTGATTGATAACACCGTTTTCCAGGGACTCAAAGTGAACGAATATTACATTTTTTCCTTGAAAGATCCCTTTGTACAGCCGCTCGTCCGTGGCCAGTCGCTTATTTATCTCCCTATTTTGCGAAAACCACTGATCGACCTCTTTTCTGTCATGATCTGAGAATGCGATGGCTTGAGATGACCGAAAAAACTCATAGGAATCGAACATATGGTAACCGATGGGGGAGACTTTTTGAATGGCAAAGATGGGGCGGTGTTTAATGCTCAGTACTTTTTGCACTAATCCTTCAGGATACGCTGCATAACCAGTCACTACCGCAATAGTCAGATAGGTGAAAAATTTCCACCCTTGAATGGCTGTTTTCGAATACGATTTACGAAAAATTAATAGCAGCAGTGACCAAAAGATCACATCTCCAAAGAAAAGAAAATAAACCCCATGGTAAAGATCAAATACTGCATCACTAACATCCCCCATATACGCAATCATCTTCAGTGAGAAAAATGAAGTTGGAACCCCAAAACATCTAAGATACACCAAATCCATCAATAGAATGATACTGACGATAACATTCAAGAAGAAGGCCATGTAAATTTTTCGCTTGGTCAAAAATACAAATGATAGGAAAGTTAAATAGATAGAGAAGTGCAGCGGCAAGGATTTTAGGACGTCCACCAGATGAAAAGGAGTTAACGAGTAAGTCATATGAATGGCTAGGTAAACAAAGAAAAAGGACTTTGTCATGATCCCCAGTAACTGCAAAATGACAAAGATATCGTCTTTTACTAAAACTCTCATCATCAAAACCTCTGTCGTATTATTGAATGGAAGTAATCATGCATCAGTCAATGGGTGGTTACTTCACCAATATCATCCCCAGTTTCAACCGAATTATCTATGCAGATGAATCCTCGCCAAAAGTTTAATGTTTCGCCGGCCTTTTGAAAGATACTGAGTGATTTGTAAAAGAATCAAAGGAAGCAATTCGGCCTATAAAATAAATCTGTTTTCCGCTTTTCCCGCGAATGATCTCTCCTTCTATCCAGGTAATACCAAATAAAGCTGTTACTATGCGTTTATTTTTAAGCGACAGTACATATACGGTATCAGGCTGGTGCTGCTCAAACGTGTTTTTCCATCTCTTGTAGGTCACATCTAGCTTTTCGATCCTATTCGATTGGAGGGCTTGAACTTTGCGCGCCTCGTTCGGATCTACCCCAATCAAAGGACTTCTGTACCCTTTCACCCTAAGCATTTTGCTGACGGCTTCAGCTTGCTTGACCTGCTTGTCTACGGCTATGACCGTCTGATTGGTGTATCTGGACTCTAGGGTCTCTACAGCTAAAAATTCTGCGGAGTTATCCTTCCCGGATTGAATATATGACTCGGTGTACTGGTAAAAGTGAAGCAGTGGCAAGATAAGGATAAGTGCCCATGCAGCGGCCAGAACCGATCTAAACTGAAGGCTCTGCTTCCACTGCCGAATCCGGTCTCTGTCCACCCAACTCCAAATCCATGCTTGAAACCCGATGGCTACCACGACAAAGCAAAGAGGAAATAGATAGGCAATATATCTTGTCCATATATAGAATTTATATTGACCGTTTAACATCGGAATCACTAGGAAACTGGAGATAACAATGGCTAATAGAAAAGATCCGTTACGGAAATGGAATAAACGTTTAAACCCGTTGACCAGCCCGATGATAAATAACAGCATAAGGAATGAACTTATGCCGTGCAACCACCCTTTCCCATCTGGAAAGGCACTAGCTAAAGCACGAATCAATTCACCGCCCATTTCCAGCATGTTGTGAAAATAACCTTGAATCGAGTACTCCTTATTCAGCGCGTATCCCTTACGCTTTACCCAAAGAACTGAATCCAACGGTTTGATCATATTATGAAGAATCATGTTGCTATATACCGCTATAAATATAGCGATCCCAGCTCGAAGGCGGGCATGGTAAAAAGCTCTCCAGCCAAACTGGCGGGCGAGGTAGAAAATGACACCCAGCAAAGTAGCGATCACGGATGGATGAGTCTGCAGGGCAATGGCCCATACGAACCCAGTCAAAGCCCATAATGACCGTCTTTCCTGATCCATAGCCTTGAGTGATATGAGTACGGCCAATCCTACGAAAAAAGGAGTGGTATCATTCGACCATGCCATATGCGTAACCAGGATGTGCATACTGTTCGTTGCCAAGAGTAAGGCGGCGAAAACAGCCGTTAGCCTTCCTGCCCAATGCCTGGCAATCCAAAAAGTAACTACTACGGTAGCTGCGCTGGTGACCATAACATATAGCCTGGGTATGTACACATTAAATCCAAATAGCCTAAACAGACCTGCCAAGATATAATTATGAAACGCTCCTATATCATGGGATGTATTGTGCAGCGGCCATATCTCTCCCCTTGCGATCTGGGCAGCCAGCTCAATCTCTCTCCACTCATCGATGAACCTGGGAACATCATACAGGTATGGCAAGCGGATGAGGAAAGCGAAAAGAAACAAGATAAGACTTATGGCCCAATCGTTAGAAAGCCATCGTAATGAAAAAATTTCCCCCCTCCGTTTTATTCGGGTAAACCACTTCTGTTTATTCACCATGAATGGAGCCCCTTCTACTGCTTTCTAGTTTGCATGGATAACCCAGACTAAGTCTTCTTTATTCACAGTTTGAAGCGTTTGAAGAACTGCTCCGGAACTGCCTTGATTATCCCCATAATAAATGCCCAAAAACCAGGCACATAAACGACTTCCTTCCCATTTTGAATCGCTAGGTAGACCCTTTTTGCCACATCTTGAGGCTTCGACACCAGGAAAAGCCCGTTTAAGCCATATGTCATTTTAGTATCTACAAACCCAGGCTTGATTGTCACCACATGTACGCCTGAAGCATACATCCGGTTCCTTAACCCCTGTAAATATACAGATAAAGCCCCTTTCGACGAACCGTAAATATAGTTACTTTGTCTGCCACGATCCCCGGCAACAGAAGAAATGACAGCGATGAAACCGCTCCGCTGCTGTTCAAAATAGCGGGCTGCCGTCTCCAATATAGACACACAGGAGGTATAGTTTACTTCGATCATTTGTTTCGCTTTTCTAAAGTCTGCTTGGGCCGATTGCTGATCTTCCATATATCCGTAGGCCAAAATAATTCCGCCAAGAACACCGGGCTCTTCCAAACAGGATGCAAAGAAAACGGAGTGTTCATCGTAGGCTTCAGCATGGTATATTTTTACACAGACAGGAACCCGGTAGCGAATTCGGATGTCGGATGAAAGCCTCTCCATTTCAACGCTATCGCGCCCGGCTAAAATCAATGGGTGATTTCGTTTGGCATATTGATTAGCGATCGATCTTGCGATGCCGGATGTTCCTCCGATGATTAAAATGTTCTTCTTCATTCCAAATTCCCTACGATCTTTAACCGCCTGGCCATCGAGGATGAGAAGAGACAGCAGGGATCTATTTTGTCTTTTATTTCCCTGAACTTCGGAAGGTCTGGATACATATGGGCAAATAGATCCGGTGAAATGATCGAGTCCTTCGCCAAATACAAGACCCCCCCATGGGTAAACACCACTTGATCCAAATTTCGAATGAACCCTAAGGTCTCAGTTCCGCCCTTTAACGGTATATCCAAAGCCAATGTATAGCCCTCACGCGGAAAAGATAACAACCCACCGCTCTTCTCGCCTAATGTCTTCAAGACCGCTAAGAATGAAGCCACTCCCGCCTGTGTTAACTTTTGCAGAAGTACCGCCAGCCCCTTGCTGGCTGTTTCCATAGGGAATACTACCTGATATTGAATAAACCCCGCTTTTCCGTACAGTCGATTCCAGTTTAATAGTCTATCCAAGGGATAGAAGAAAGAATCATAGTCTGCTACTTCCCGAAAACCATCTTTGAAACGGTGATAATATAAAGAATTGAACCCTTTCATGCTGTAAGGATTGAGCCCAAAAGAAGGAAAGTGAAAAGGTATATTCACATTTCTTTTTCTCTTCGACGAAAAAGGCTCCACCTTGCCGTCCAACTCATTTTGCATCACATGGTTTCCCAGCATAAGAACCGAACGGCCCATTGAGCGATCTCTCGATAAACAGTCAATCCAGGCCACTGAGTATTGGTACTCCCCAGCCGTTTCACTTAGAAGAACGATGGTTTCATCGAGATTTGAAGCCTTTTTGTAATCCACCTCTATAAAAGCCGATTCGACCCTCATTAGTTTGATCCGGGCACTCAGGATAATTCCGGTGAGACCAATTCCTCCGACCGTGGCCCAGAATAATTCCTGATTTTCCTCACGGGAACAAGTCAGAAACTCCCCTGACGCGACAAGCAGCTTAAAATCCAAAATATGATTGCTGAAGGAGCCATCTTTGTGGTGGTTCTTACCATGTACATCATTGGAAATGGCACCGCCAATTGTTACATATTTGGTTCCCGGGGTTACGGGTGGTAAATACCCATGCGGTAAGAAGCATTCGATGATCTCTCCAAACGTAACCCCTGCCTCGCATTCCAATACATGCGTCTGCTTGTCAAAGGATAGAAAACGGTTTAACCGAGTATGCAGGATGACGCCGTTTTCTTCGTTTAAAGCGTTATCGCCATAGCTCCTTCCTGCCCCCCGGGAAATAAAGTTTGATTGGTTTCTCAATCGTAAAATCTCCTGTAATTCCTTATACTTTTCGGGCCTGTAGACATGTCCAGTCTGTTTTGGAAAGTTCCCCCATCCTGATAAAATCGTTTGCATAGATCTGACCATATTAATAACACTCCTGTCATCCCGCTCCAGTTGTCCCTTTACCTCTTCCTTTATGGAAACCATCTCGTTCTGTATGGAACTTGGTCGACCTATTTTATGATGAACTTCCATTTGCTGCGTCATGGCTGTTACTGCAAATAAGTTTTAATGCCAATAACACTAAAGGTAAAAAGAATAACCGTCAGCAAGATATGCTTATCGTCCAGCAAACTCTTTTCCGGACTCCCTCCTCCTTGTTTCATATGGACCAGGTACAAATAGCGGAAAATGCCATAGATGACAAACGGAATCGTCCACATCATATAGGCATTCGGACCTGAGCTCGCCGTATAGAGGGAATATGTCATAATCGTGGCCGAAGTAACAATCGAAATGAGCTGATCTAAATATTTTATCGAATAATGCTCGAGTACTTTTCGCTGTTTCTCTCTGTCACCGTTTAGCATTTCAATTTCGTGCCTTCTTTTACTCAAAGCAAGAAACAAGGCTAGCAGCATTGTACAAAGAATGAACCAGGAAGTGATTCCTACATCCACCACCGCTGCACCAGAGAAACCACGCAGGACGAACCCTAAAGCGATGATCATAACGTCAATAATGACGACATGCTTCAGCCACGCACAATATAAGAGATTGATGGTGAAATAGGAAATAAGGATTCCGAAAAAAACAGGGGTGACATAGTAGGCTACTGATAATGAAAAAATCAATAAAAACACCCCGAAAAAAATGCCTGTCCGGATACTAAGTACTCCAGACGCGATCGGACGTTTCGCTTTTTCCGGGTGCAATCTGTCTTTTTCAACATCCATGATGTCGTTGACAATGTACACAGCGCTTGCGGTCAAGGCAAAACAAAAGAAAGCGATGACAGTCTTCAACATCGCACTGGGGTCGAGGAATTTTTCCGCGAAAATGGGAGCAGCAAACACAAGTAGGCACTTTGTCCACTGTTTTGGTCTCAGCTGCAAAATCAGCGGTTTCAGTTAGCTAACCCTCCTCTTCACAGGCCTTAAACACAGTCATTTTCTGACTAGTCAACCAAATGGTACTGGTAAATCGCCTTTCACCATTTTTGTCCTGATAGTGATTCTCTTATACTATAAATTTGAACATCAGCAAAAAAATACCGGAAGTTCCCGGTGATTAGATTACTCTCGAGGTAAACTCTCAAGGAAATCATTACCCTTTTTTATCATGCAAAAAGGACCAGATGATTTATCATCTGGTCCTTACGTTCGTACCTTCAAAACTGAATCTGCAT
>NZ_JBITPN010000006.1:0-90304 GCF_050467985.1 Brevibacillus sp. NRS-1366
TGGCGCTGATTATAGCGAGGATTGCGAAGAGACACGGCTTCCCCAATAAATAAATACGAGGATCTCAATAAGCGAAGCTTCCGAAACTAGGTGGGTAAAAAATAAAAATAGTAAATGATTCATTGAACTAATGGGTTCGATAGTTCAATAAACAAGGCCAGTCTAACACTTTATTTTCGTGTTTTGACTGGCCTTTTTGTATGGAAGGACTGAATAGTCTAATACCTATATTTCTAAGGTAAAGAGCTTTCTTAGACAGAAATAGCACCAAATCAACAACATCAGTCTAATGCTTTATTTTCTCTGAACACCAGCCTTGAGTCATCCCCCTGCCTTCTTCTGAAGCCTTCCACGGAGTTTCTTTATTGACAAAACAAAATGAAACTTTTGCGACTCGTGCAACACTACTGCCGCTGCCAAACTAATCGGTGCCTATTAAGAGTCATGTTTATCCCATCAAAATCTTATAAATACCTTGTTATGCGCTTCGGAAAGTTTAAGCAATGATGCTTTTACACTGTGAAGCACTTGAACTTTCCTACACGTTGAAAAAAAGCTGACACCTTATCAGGCATCAGCTCGCACTTTTTTCCAATCCCTTATTTCCCTAAAAACGCCTGCAGCATCCAGACATGCTTTTGCAAGCTTTCGCTCATCTCCAAAAACATGTCTCCAGTCGCGTCGTCATCCGCGGCTTCGGCTGCCACGATCCCTTCATGCAGTTCACTGATGAGCGTAGTAAAATCGCTCACAACCGCCTGCACCATCTGATCAGCTGACTCTCCGCCTGCCGCTTCCTTGATGGAAGACTGCTCCATACAGGCTTTCATGGTAGAAACGGGCTTGCCACCGACCACGAGCAGACGCTCTGCCAGCTCATCTACATACTTCGCAGCCTCGTTGTACAGCTCCTCGAACTTTGCATGCAGCGTAAAAAAGTTCGGGCCTTTTACATACCAATGAAAGTGGTGCAGCTTTATATACAACACAGACCAGCTTGCAACCTGCTTGTTCAGCACTTCGGTTACGGGACGGCTTATCGTAATACTCATTTCGGCGCTCCTTCCTTTCAAGGAAATAGATATAGCGTCAGTAGTGTGCCGCTATGGACCGTTTGCTATTCTAGAACAGCGGGATTTACGCAAAATGGACTGCTCTACTATTTAAGCCTGCAAGCTTTTTGCACGCTCCTGCAGAAAGACTATCGCATTATACGCCTGCATGGCAGCTCCGACCGCCAAGCTGCGCTCATCCAGATCAAATCGCGGATGATGGACAGGATAGATGCACCCCGTCTCTTCATTTCGAACACCTAAATGGTAGAAGGCGCCAGGCACATGCTCGGCAAAGAAGGCGAAGTCCTCGACTCCCAGGCTCGGCAGCTCGTTTACTTGAACTTTATTCTCTCCAAGCATTTCTTCCCCGCTGTTTTTAACCAAATCGACCAAAGCATTATCGTTAATCAACGACGTGTATCCTTCCTCGAAGGCAACCTCTGCCCTGCCCCCTAGGCTGCGAGCAGTCAGTTCGGCTACCTCACGAACACGCTCCTTAACGAGTGCACGTACTTCTTTTGTGAGCGTGCGAATGGTGCCAGACAGCTTTACTTCCTGGGCAATAATGTTGGTCGCGGTTCCCCCTGAAATGATTCCCAGCGAAAGAACAGCTGACTGGCGCGGGTCTACATTGCGACTGACAATCGTCTGCAACGCAGTAATGATATGAGCAGCGATCACGATGGCATCTCTTCCGTTGTGCGGATAGGCTCCATGACCATTTTCTCCATACACGGTAATATGCACATCATCCGAAGCGGCATTCATTTGGCCGTATTTGACTCCGATATGGCCCACCGCCAGCTCAGGCGATACATGCAGTCCAAATACTGCCTCCACCCGAGGGTTTTCCAGCACGCCTTCCTGTATCATCGGCAGTGCTCCGCCTACAGTCTCTTCTGCTGGCTGGAAAAATAGCTTCACATTGCCAGCGAGGTCCTGCTTGTGTTCATTCAGAATACGAGCAGCACCGAGCAAGCATGTCATGTGAGCATCGTGTCCGCACGCGTGCATTTTTCCTTCGACCTTTGAACGGTAGGTGGTGTCGTTCTGCTCCAGAATGGGCAATGCATCCATGTCTCCACGCAGCGCAACTGTTGCTCCCGAGTGCGCCCCTTGGATCAGACCCACGACTCCCGTTCCAGCAGATTTCGAATAAGGAATCCCCATTTCATCGAGGTAGCGGATAATCTGTTCTTGGGTACGGAACTCTTCTAGACCAAACTCCGGATATTGATGAAAGTCTCTGCGTACTTCCGACAGCCACGGCAAAATCTGTTCGGCCTGACGCTTCACCTGTTCTTTATACCCGATCCTCATACGGTTACACTCTCCTCAATGATCAACTGACAGCTTGTCGCATCCAGACTGGCTTCTACGCCAAGCGGCAGTGCCATGTTGTACGCACCATGTCCGATCTGCACATTCCAGACAGTTGGCTTTTGATATGGCACGACAATATTTTGAAAAACATTCCACACAGAAAAGCCTTCGCGTTTTTTCGATTCGCAGTCGGTCCAGGTCCCAATCACCACACCAGCGCAATCATCAAACAAGCCGCCGAGCGCCAATTGGGTCAGCATCCGGTCCACTCTGTATGGCTCCTCGTCAATATCTTCTAAAAATAACAGCTTGCCTCTCGTATCCAATTGGAACGGCGTGCCCATCAATGCTGAAATGAGTGCCAAATTTCCACCGACAACCGGGCCTGAAGCCTGCCCCTCTACGAGGCAAACCATCTCTTCTCCAGGAGGATTGACGATGGGACCGAGCGGCTCTGGACGTGTCATGGCACGCAGCAAGTATTGCTTGGACCAATCATCCAAATTGTGCGCAATATCGGAAGTAGCCATCGGCCCGTGCAGCGTAGCCAGATTTGCGTATTTACCAAAAGCGGTATGTAAGGAGGTGATATCGCTATAACCGATAAACAGCTTCGGATTTTGCGCGATGCAATCGTAATCCAGCAGAGAGAGAATTTGCGGAGCTCCATATCCGCCACGCATGCACATGATGCCATCCACTTCATCGTCAGCAAACATCGCGTTCATTTCAAAAGCCCGCTGCTGTGGGGAGCCTGCCAAATATCCGCCGTACGTCTCACGGCAAGCTGCTCCTACCTTTACTTTGTAGCCGAATGCTTCCAGTCCGGCTATTGCCTTGTTCAAGACTTCCTCTGTGGCGGGACTCGAGGTGGCAACCACTCCGATGGTATCTCCCGCGCGCAATGCTTTTCCTTTATTCATCTTCTCGTCTCCCCTTATTCTTTATAGGCCCATTTGAAATCGACTTTACTAAGTGGATCAATACGAACTCCTTTTACCTTGTCGTCCTGTACCCAAGCGTTCACATCGCTGAATATGCCGGTCAGCGGCATTTCGTCCATCAACAGTGTCTCAGCCTCTAATAAAATTTGATTTCGCTTTGCCGGGTCTGTCTGGACATACGATTGTTTGATCAGCTCCGTATATTTAGGACTATGCCAGCGTGTGATATTGGAAGAGCTGTATTTTTCAATGAATTTCTGTAAAAAGTTGATCGAGTCGTTGTAATCTGCCGTCCAGCTCGAACGAGTAATCTCAAACTTGCCTTGCTCCTGGTCATCGAGGTACACCTTTGTTTCCTTGTTCAGCAGCTTGACATCGACCCCGAGTACATTTTTCCAGGTTGCCTGCAATGTTTCTGCGATTGCCTTGTTTCGATCTGACGTATTGTAGAGATACGTGATCGGAGGCAGCTTGGCCATCCCTAGCTCTGTCATGCCTTCTACCAAGAGTTTTTTCGCTTCTTCCTGCTGGTTGTCTGCAAAAAATCCTTCCGGCTTGAGACTTGCTGTTATCGGTGTGATGCCCATCAATGGCGTTTGCCCTGCCTGACCGATGTTATCGGCAATTTCCTGGCGGTTGATCGCATAGGCAAAGGCTTTGCGCACCTTGACGTTCGTAAATGGCGGGCGCTCTGTGTTAAAGCGAATATAGTAAGAAGTGGCCTTTGGCTTGGTTTTGAGCTTGCCTTCTTGCTTCAATGGAGCAACAGCGTCTACCGGCAGCCCGCTGATGGGACCGCCTGCCCAGTCCAGGTCTTTGTTTTCGAACATGGATAGCTCGGTATTGGTATCAGATATCATCGAGAATTCGATGCGTTCCAGTTTTACCACATCTTTTTCCCAGTAGGCTTCATTTTTGACCAGGATAATCTTATTTTTATGCGCCCACGTCTCCAGCTTGAACGGTCCATTGGTAACCAATGTCTTTGGATCGTTCGCCCAGTCTGGATTGGCTTCCACCACTTTTTTGTTGACCGGAGGGAGAAACGATGCCAAGGTCGGGAAAAATGGCGTAGGATGCTCCAGCGTGACATGCAGGGTCTTGTCATCTACTGCCTTGACTCCGACATCCTCCGCCTTTGCCTTGCCGGAGGTAAATGCCTGCGCATTCTTGATGCTATAATAATTGTAAGAAGCGGGGGAACCTGTTTTCGGATCGAGCGCGTGCTTCCACGAAAACTCAAAATCATGCGCAGTCACGGGTTCGCCATTCGTCCATTTCGCATCACGGAGCGTAAAGGTGTACGTCAGCTTATCGTCAGAAAGCTTCATATCCTGGGCGAGGGAATTGATCGGCTCCCCATTCTCATCCAAGCGTGTCAATCCGTCGTAAATGGCACGAATCACAGCCCCGGAGGTTGTATCCTCGGCATATGTCGGGTCTAGTGTAGCTGGCTCCTCCATGTTAAGACGCAAAACCTGCTCCTCGTTTTTGACTGGTTCTTGAGCAGGTACTGGTGCTGATTGTGTCGACTCTGGTGAACTAGCTGGTGCTGAAGTGCTGGTACCGCTGCTACAGGCAGCAAGCAAGCTTCCAACCACGAGCAAGGAACCGACTAATGCAGGTACCGTTTTTTTCATGTGACAAGCCCCCTTTTTTACATGTGCTGTATCTATTATTTGATTAGCAAAAATGGTGCCAATCTAAAAAACGCGCAGCTTATCCCTTACCTATTCAGCTTTGAATACAAAAATGAATCATATTGAAATTTTACACTTTTACCTTCTATTCACGTTCGAATACACACTATTCACTGGAGAATACCCATTTCCTCACTTTTCTGCTGGCGGAGGGCTGGCTAATCCCCAGAGCAGTTGCTACCTTCGTCGTTGTTTTATGCTGGTCGAAAGCTCGCTGGATGAGTTGCCGCTCGACTTCATCCATGGCATCCTGCATCTGCATGAGACGATCCACTTTTATGCCATTGGTTTCGCTGCTCTGCTGGTTGTGGATGTACCGTGGTATTTGTGCAGGTGTAATCAGGACATCATGAGAGGTTACCACCAGACGCTCTACTACGTTTTCTAGCTCGCGCACATTCCCCGGCCAATCATACTCTGCGAGAATCCGGTAACAGACGTCACTCAGTTGGCGTTCGAGGCAGTATTTTTCTGCGAATACGTTGAGAAAGTAATGAATGAGCACGGGAATTTCTTCCCTTCGCTCACGCAGTGGCGGTATTTCCAACGGCACGACATGAATGCGGTAGTACAAGTCTTCGCGGAACTTGCCCTCTCTCACCATTTTCCTCAAGTTCTTGTTCGTCGCGGTAATCAGCTTCACATCCACCTTGCGCGAGACCAAGCTACCTACGGGGGTAATTGTTTTTTCCTGCAGTACGTTCAAGAGCTTCACTTGAAGCGCCAGCGACATTTCCCCGATCTCATCCAAAAACAGTGTTCCCCTGTTTGCTTTTTCAATTAATCCAGCTTTTCCATCCTTGTCTGCCCCAGTGAAAGCACCTTTTTCATATCCAAACAGCTCCGACTCAAGCAATGTCTCCGGAATCGCCCCACAGTTGATATGGATAAACGGCTTGTCCACTCGCGGGCTGCACTCATGGATGTACTTGGCCAAAACCCCCTTCCCTACACCTGACTCTCCTAACAAGATCATCGAAGAGTCGACTTGCGCCAGCTTCTCGGCCATGGCAGCCACTTGTTGCATGGATTGGCTGCGATAGATCAGACAGGTGTTTCCTTTTTTCCTGCTGTTTTCTTTCGTAATTTCACTTTGGAAAAGCGTTCCGATGTATTTCACTTCATTTAATTCCTGTTGCAGCTGCTCCTGGCTCGTAATATCGATGGAAGTATTCACGACACCGTTGAAATTGCCATCCTTGTCCCAAATCGGCGTCCCTTCTACGAACAGCCTGCGATTTTGCTGGGTGGTTTGAATCGTTTGCACTTTTTTCTTATCGCGGATGACTCGCATCGTAATCGTCGGGGCAAAATATCCCAGATGGTAAAACTCTTCAATCGGTTTGCCGATCATCTCATTTGGATCAATGCCGAAAAATTCGCTGTACCCCTCTGAGCAATAGAGCGTCCTGCCTTCAGCGTCCGTAACATGAACGATATCATACACCGAGCCTAGCACTGCCTCAAAGTCGATCATGGAGTTCACTCCTACCCTGCTTTTTATAGTTGAAATACGGATGCATAGCGATTGGTTGGTTGAAAGAGTGCGCTAAGTACCGCATCAGATTGCAAGTCTGACACCAGTACTCTGAATGTTAACCTTCTCCATTTGTCTGCTACCTCCTTCAAATGGTCTGAAAGATAAAGGCTCCGTTCCAAAAGCGAAACCGCGTCCAAAGTAGCCGCTTCAATGGGGCTTCCCAGGAAGATTTTGCGACTACCCTTCGCATAAAAAAACAAAAAAGCCTCACCTCATGCGGTGAAGCCTTGTCCATGCCTATTTGATCTTACTTTTTGGGCAAAATAAGTGTGAACGTTGATCCTGCAGGAGAGCTTTGGCCTAGGATCAGATCCCCTCCCAGCGCTTTCGCGATCATTCTGGAAAACGACAGGCCTAGTCCCAGTCCTCTTACTTTATCTTTTTTGTTGCTGCCCCGGAAAAACCGCTCAAACACCAGTGATTGCTCATCGAAAGGAATGCCTTGTCCGTCATCTTTTACATCAATGCGCATATCCTCCGGCGTCTCGTACAGAACCAGCCCGATCGTACCTTCGTTGCCAACTGCCTGCTTGGCGTTGTTTAACAGATTAATCAAGACCTGCTGAACACGCCCCGGGTCAATAAAGATGGTGGTCTCTGCCTCGGGAATATGCGTCGTCAGTGTGACCGTTTCGATGTCCTGGGTAATTTTCCACTGCGAGGCGATCTCCCGAATCAGCTTGCTCATGTTTTGCTCTTCTTGCTGTACAGCGATTGCCCCTACTGCAAATGAATTGAAATCGAGCAAATCTTCTACCATTTTTTGGAGTCGCTTGGTTTCTTTCAGACAAATTTCCAAAAACTCTTTTTGCTCGTCGCCGGTAACCACTTCATCGTTGATCGCCTGAACCAGTCCGCTAATCGCAGTAACAGGCGTTTTCAACTCATGCGTAACTCCCGCGAGTAGCTCTGTACGCATGCTTTCCAACTGCCGGAGCCGGTCCGCCATCTCTTTAAAAGTATAGACCAATTCGTGAATTTCCCGCTCCTTGATCGGCTTGTTGATCGCGATGTCGTAATTTCCTTCCACGATCCGTCTGGCAGAATGGACCACATTCTGAATGGGATCCGAGAGTTTACGGGCATGAAAGTAAATTACCGACCATCCGAGCACTCCCAGACTTCCCAACATGATGACCAAGTATTGTATTTGCTCTTTGCTGACTTTAATATCCGTTTCGGGAAACAATAAAATGACCTTGCCAACCGAAACGTCATTAAACTCCAATTCTTTTCTGATTACATAGAGCGTATCACCCGACGGCTGCTTCACCTTGTCTGCGGTATCAGCTTGCGCAATCAATCGAGGAAGCGCCTGCATTAAGGGAGGTGGCACCATGCCCGGTCGATTGTAGATCACTTCTCCTTTCTCATTCTTGATGAACAGAAGAAGATTGCGATCGACACCCATAAACTTTCGACGATTATCCAGTACCTGATGGAGCTTGTCGCCTACCAGTACATTCCCGACATCATCCACCACACGGTCAGCTACTTCTTCAGCAAACAGGCGCGTCACTTCCAGCTGCTTCTCTGTCGCAGCATATTTGACCCAGTATGCGGAGAGTCCTCCGATGAGTACCAAGCCGACACATAGCGTAATCAGATAGCGCGTCGTCCAGTAGCGCAGGAGTGAAACAGGCTCTTTATTTTTGATAAACACAGAATTGATACCCCACCCCTCTGAGCGTTTTGATTTCGCCTTCAGAGGCAGGCCAGTTTTCTAATGTTTTGCGGATTCGCTTGATCGCCAAATCTACAGCTCGGTCACTTCCTCCATAGTCCATTCCCCACACCTGCTCGATCAATTGCTCGCGGGTAAAGGTCTGATTCGGGTTCTGTGCCAAAAACAGCAACAAGGACAAGTCCCTCGGATGAAATACCACTTCCAACCCATGAAGTGTGACATTATGCGATTGGAAGTTTACTTTCAGGCTGCCGAAAAATCTCGTCTCCTGATCCTTCATCAAAATAGCTGACCGGCGCAGTACGGCATTCACCCGGGCAACCACTTCTTCTGCTACAAATGGTTTCGTTATGTAGTCGTCCGCTCCCTGGTTCAGTCCTTTCAGTTTTTGATCGGTTTGGCCCAATGCTGTTATCATAATCACCGGACAGGCGCTTTTTTCCCGAATGTACTGCAAAATGTCCCAACCGCTTCGCTCAGGAAGCATGACATCCAAAAGGACCAGATCAGGCTTTTTTTCATCGAAGAGCTGTGTCGCCACGTCGCCATCCTCGGCCTGCCAGACTTGATAGCCTTCTTTTTGCAAATAAGCTCTAAGTACACGCGATATCACGAGTTCGTCTTCTACTAACAAAATGCTTTTCATTGAATACCTTCCAGATTGAGAGGCATATCATCATTCTCCATTCGCTCTTTCCCTGCGTGATCCAGTCATTCTATTTTATTCTTCTGTACTTCTATACTACCAGTTTACATCTTTCTCATCGCATATGGATTTGCTGTTTTTGGAAAATAGGAAAAAAGCCTTGCCTCCCTTTTATTTCAGGAAGCAAGGCTTATAGGAGAAGTGGCTTAGATCAAATCACCATCGAAGTAGATGTCCTCGTCGTCAACTTCACCTTCGAAGCTGTATTTTTTCTTGCCTGTATCACTGTCAATGATTTTACCGGTTACATCAGCATCATCGAATTCATCCCAGATATCAGTAACGATATCCTCTACCAAATCTTTGAAATCGGAATCATCCAAATCATCCCATTCATCTTCGAATTCAGCAAGGTCAACCTCAATTTCTACTTCAATCTCGTCTTCATCCCCCTCCAAGGTGATCTCCCATTCGAGGTCTTCAAAGTCACCATAGTCTTTGTTCAATTGCTTTTCCAAATCACTCAAAAGATCATCAAAGTCATCATCGTCATTATTTTTCTTCTTGTCGAGATCGTCTTCCAGATCTTCAATCTCTTTGTTCAAGCTGTCGATCTTGGATTGCAGAGTTCTGATTTGGGCATCGCGCGCTGCGAGCTCAGCCGCATGCTGGGAATTACCCGTATCTTTTACGTTAATCGTGTAGTTTGTGCCATCCCACGTAATATCTTTGTTAAAAACACCTGCCATCATGCGAAGCGGAATGTAAGTGGTACCGTTTACGATGAAAGGCTCGATTGTAGTGGAAACCGCATTACCGTTATACAGCACTTTGATATTGTTGTACTTTGCTTGCAGATTCTTCGTAGCAACGGATGCAGAAGAGCTCGTTGGAAATAACCCTACGGTAAGAACCAACGCAGATGCAATCGCCAGGTACTGTTTTTTAAACATGGAAAGTCCTCCATTTCTTCCGGTTGTGTATTTCGATATCGTGTCGCTATGTACATATCCTACTTTACCTACCCAACGTGTCGAGCGTATGTCAACAATCGATTTTTTCCTTACCATTTTGTGGGGGTACTTTTATTAAATTAGTATGTCACTTTTGTTAAATGTGTTGATTATATTTTGAAAATTATCTATATTAGTATAACACATTCACTCTTGAAATTCTTAAATCTCGGAGGAGGTTTATCATGCAGCATTTGCGAACGGCTTTCAAGCAGCTTTCGATTCCGTCCTTGCTACAAGCGGTTCTGAACGTGTCCTTGATCTTTCTCGCCTTTATTTTGATCTATCTTCTCGGCAAAGAGCTGCTTCATTTTGCCAAGATGACTTTTTGGTATGAAACCTCCTTGAACGAATTTCTAGAAACGATTTTGATTTTTTTCCTTTATTTTGAGTTCATCGCGATGATCGTCAAATACTTTCGGGAAAACTATCACTTCCCGATGCGCTACTTTCTCTATATCGGCATTACAGCAATGATCCGGCTCATTATTGTCGACCACCACAATCCCTTAAATACGCTGCTCTTTGCGGGCGTTATTTTGACTCTGATCATCTGCTATTACATTATCAACAAAACGCCCGTGGAAAGACCGGGGAAATAGTGCTTCCTGCTTATTCAATCGGCCATGTTTTGCGAATATCTTGTTCAAATTGGCGCAGACGATTGATTCGCTTTTGCGTCGTTTGGTAATCTGCCTGCCAGTTTTCACTTTCTCGCTCGCGGATGAGCTGGGCTTTTTTCTCCAACTCCCGTACTTCACTGCGCAGAGCTATCACAATATCTAACAATCCATCCATGTCGATTTCCCGCATTTCCGATATGAAATGCCATTCTGCTTCTGTTAAACGATATTGTTTGTTTGCCATCTTTCATCACCCTTAACAAATCTTGTACCGAATCCTGCTTACTCGATAACATATGTGTCAACTTTTCAAGTAGTTGTTTTAGTAGACAGGTATCACGGTGTCCCTTCATGTATAATAAATAAGGTGTAGGTTATTTTCTGCCACGCAACCAGAAGTTAGTAAAGGAGACTGCTGCATGTTCTCTATTAGAGAATCCGATTTGCCAGGAATCGGAAGGAAGTATCAAGTTGATTCAAAAAGTGGGGATAAACTGGTCGTAGTCATTCATGATGATGGACGCAGAGAAATGTACCACTTCAACAATGACGATAAAGACGAAACGATTTCCATGATCACGCTCGATGATGACGAAGCGAGAAAAATCGCCGCGATTGTCGGCGGGCTAACCTATCAGCCAACTGCATTGGAAACAGTCGAGGTCGCGTTGGACAAGCTGATCATCGAATGGTACAAAATCCAAAACGGTTCTGCCTCGATCGGCAAAACGATTGGTGAGCTCGATGTTCGTCAAGAAACGGGAGCTACCATCATTGCGATTATCGAAAAAGACCATCGCCAAACGATTAACCCCGGTCCAGAATATGTGCTCTGTACAGGGGCCACCTTGGTCGTTGCCGGTGAGCGCAAACAGGTAAAAGCACTAAAAACGATACTTAGCGCAGAGGGTAAGTGACAGGCTGCACTTCACCTCATCGCTCTTGATACGCAGATCGAAAAAAAGTGGACAGCCCATTTGCAGGCTGTCTTTTTTTCTATTATTCAATGGCAGACAGCATATTCTCCATCATTTCCTGATTCATGGGTCCTATGAATTTATTTTGGATCACGCCGTGAGAATCAATGATGAAGCTGGTAGGAATCGAGATCGCCTTGTACACATTCGAAACCTGTTTATCGACATCAAGCAAAATCGGAAATGTAATGCCGTAAGCCTGGGCGAAAGCCGAAACATCCTCAGCGCTCGTTTCTGTCTGCGTCAAATTGATCCCGAGAACAACGATTCCTTTGTCTTTGTTTTCCTCATAAAAGCTCTGCATATCCGGTATTTCGGCCCTACACGGAGGACACCAGGTAGCCCAAAGATTTACGATTACTTTTTTTCCACGCAGCTCGGAAAGCTTCACCTGCCCACCTGTCAACGTTTGCAATTCAAAATCAGGGGCCAGATTTCCTTTTTCAATCCCAATCGTTAGGTTCCCCTGCGCGTTTGTGCTTCCTGGAGCCATAGTCGTGGACGGAGACCTTCCTCCATCCACTATTCCCCAGGCAAGCAATCCTAACAGAACGATAACAGCCAGTGCGTTTTTATGTTTCATTGGCTGATCCTCCTACTTCTTGAGTCTGTACCCGTGTAGATAAAAATAAAAGGAGAAGGGATAACAAATAATAGGCAACCTGTTCTTGGGAAAGCCCAAGCACCCAGACCTCTCTAGCCTCGATAAAGAAAAGTACATAGATTTGACTGATCGCAAACCAAAGCACGAGCGATAACCAATCTGGTATACTCGTCAGCCCTTGTTTGGTGTGGAACAGCCACCACATAAAAACAGCACTGATAGCAACCTGTTGAACATGGAGCCAGATGCCTGTGTTATCCATAGCAATCGTGAGTAGATGGTGAATCCCTTGCGCAGCCAAAAAGCCTGTCGCGATCGCCAGAACAACGAGATGAATGGGGATTCCTTTTTTCTTGACGCTCTTCGTGAGATACACAGCGACTGCAACCCCCGCTAGCCAGGCTCCAATCACTCCACCTGAGAAATAAAGTATCGTAGCGGGGTTTTCTATAGCTTTCGAAAAGTGAAGCAGGACAAAGCTGAGCTTCCAAATCAAAAACGCCAATAAGACTGCGTTGCCGAGCATTTCAATGATCGCTTTCCTCGCTTCTCTCTCATTTTTTAATCGAATGGTTATCATAAGAAAACCGATTGCCAGTGATATGATCGCTGCCAAAGTACTCGTTTTCAAAATAAATGGACCAATTTGAAATGCATCAGACAATTACGTTTCCTCCCTGTCCATGATCACTGGCTCGTAAAAAGAGAAAGATGGCATGTGTTTCCACTTTCACCATATCAGGAAACGCGAAATAAAGGAATGATGAAAAAAACTCCCACAAAGGTAGCGGGAGCTTTTCGTTTTTCGTCTACTATTATCATTCTCTTTTATATAGAAGCGCTGCCGCCTCCCGGTCCCTTCGTTCGGTTTCCCCCGTTTTTGTCCAGTGTAAAAAGCGATCATCCAAGAGCTCGGACAGGATGGCTCGTTTATCTGCCTCGTTTAGAGCGAGAGCAAGTACTTGTCGTCTCATCTCGCCAAGAAACAGCGTATAGCCTTCATATTCAGGACCGATCCATTGTTCTAGCTGTCGACGCAGCTTTTTCGCCAAGCCCGGATTATGCCCTCCTGTTGAAATGGCAATTTGCAAATCACCACGCTCTACAAGAGAAGGCACGGTAAAAGTGCACAAATCGGGGCGGTCTACAATATTGATCCATTGATGAGGCAGACAGGCCTTGAAAACAGCGAGATTGACTGCTGGATCACTCGTCGCTGCAATGACGATCACGGCACCCTGCACGTCCTGAGGTACAAAAGAACGGGGGTGTACCACAACTTTTCCGTGATGCATCCACGTTTGAATGGTATCGGTAACGGAGGGACTGACTACCGCAACATCAGCACCAGCCGCCAGCAGACTGCCGATTTTTCGCTCGGCCACCTGCCCTCCGCCTACGACCAGACAACGTTTTTGGTGAAGTCGAACCATCATCGGATAATACGGCACATCAGGTCCCTCCCTTTTGAATTCATTCTCTGTCGTTTCCGTCCAAAAACTAGTTGTTCGAGATCGGATCAGCAGCCTGCCCCGCCTCAAACCAGTTTATTTTCTCCCGCATCTTCACGACCTCTCCGACCAGGATAATCGCCGGATTGGAGATATGCGGATTTTCTGCCACCCGATCTTCGATATCTGCCAACGTGCCTGTCACTGTTGTTTGCTGTGGCAGCGTTCCCCAAGCAATGACTGCCACAGGTGTCTGCGGGTCACGCCCGTGCCGGATGAGCTGGGTGCGAATCAGCGGGAGATTCCCCACGCCCATGTAAAAAGCAACGGTATCGATCCCCTCTGCAAGCGCCCGCCATTTATCAACCGCAAGTTCCGGCTTATCCTCTCGCAAATGCCCAGTCACCACAGCAAAGGAAGAGCCGTGGTCACGGTGCGTCACCGGAATACCCGCATAGGCAGAGGCAGCGATTCCTGCTGTTACACCCGGCACAATCTCAAAAGAGATTCCCCGCTCCGCCAAGTGCTCTGCTTCTTCTCCAGCGCGTCCGAAAACGCATGGATCTCCGCCTTTTAGCCTTACAACGATATTGCCTTCGAGTGCCTTCTCAGCCAGCAGCTCGTTGATCGATTCCTGTCTCATCGTGTGATGATCCGGGAGCTTGCCGCAGTAAATGCGCTCAGCCGTTTTCGGTGCATATTCCAGCAAGGCGGGATTGGCCAGGCGATCATAAACGATGACGTCCGCTTGCTGCAAGCATTCCATCCCTTTTACCGTAATCAGCTTGGGATCTCCGGGACCTGCGCCAACGAGATATACTTTACCCGCGCCGCTCATCGGTCACTTACTCCTGCCGAAGCAAATGTCGCCATCTCTTTGACCATCCGCGATGCTGCCTCAATAATTGGAAACGCCAACGCTGCACCACTTCCCTCGCCCAATCGCAGGTGTAAATCCAGCAGCGGCTCCTTGCCCAGTGCCTGAAGCACAAATGCGTGGCCCGGCTCCTGTGAACGGTGACCGGCTATGAGGTAATCGGTAACGCCAGCGTCTATTTTTACAGCCAAAAGAGCCGCTACGGTAGCAATAAAGCCATCCAGCAGGACGGGAACACGATTTTGTGCCGCACCGAGAATCGCACCAGCCATCGCTCCGATTTCCAGACCGCCCACCTTGGACAATACCTCAAGCGGTTTGTCAGCATCAGGTCGATGCAGAGCAAGAGCTTCTCTGACGACGGCTTTTTTATGTTTCCAGCCTGCATCATCAAGCCCTGTGCCACGCCCTACGATTTCATCTGGATCAGCACCAGTGAGTGCTGACAAAATCGCACTGGAAGCAGTCGTATTGCCGATGCCTACCTCGCCGACGATCAACACCTTGGCCCCCTCGTTGATGATTGCTTCAGCCGCTTCCATCCCTACAGCAATCGAGCGCTTTGCTTCCTCTTCAGACATGGCCGCTTCCCGGAGAATATTGCCCGATGCTGCCCTGATACGCTTGCTACAGACTCCTGGGGCATTTACAGGGACAGCAACCCCCACATCTACGACCTTTTGGAGAGCGCCGATTTGGCGGGCAAACACGTTGATACCAGCGCCGCCATGAACCAGATTGATCACCATTTGCGCTGTGACTTCTTGCGGATAGGCGGATACGCCTTCTACCGAGACACCGTGGTCTGCCGCAAACACAATCACGCCTGGTGGAGTAACGACTGGAAAGGGGTCACCAGTCATTCCTGCCAGCTCGACGGCGAGATCCTCCAAGCGCCCGAGGCTGCCGAGCGGCTTCGTCAGTTGATCCACATGCTGTCTTGTCTGCTCTCTGGCTTCGTGGCTTTGCGGTTCTATCGTTCTAGGTTGTTTTTCCAAGCTATTCATCATACGCGCACCTCATTTTCCTGATAAGCCCTCATCTGCTCTTCGATAACATCCAACCGCACGTGGCTCCGGACGGTATCAGCCAACAGATCGTAGCCCTGCTCGCGAAGAGCGACGAAGGATGGTCGATCAACCAAAGGCTGCAGCCCTTTTTTCTCCCTGATCGTATTCAGCAAGAGCGTACGAAGTCGATCATTATGGAACAAGCCGTGGAAATAGGTACCGATGAGCCTGTTCTCTTCCTGACAGTACCCCTCGGAGCGCTCCTCCATCTGGATAAACGGAGCCTCGTACTTTTCGTAAACCGACTGTCCCATATGAATTTCGTAGCCCTCAACCAGTAATTTCTCTCCAGCAAAAACAGCTTCGCCGCGGGACAGCACCGTCGTTTTCTTCTGCTCCATCGTCGTGGTCATCGGAATCAATCCCAAGCCATTCAGCTGTTTTACCGGTGACTCTACTCCAGCCGGATCATGAATGGACTCCCCGAGCATTTGGTACCCGCCGCACAAACCGACTATATAGGTCTTCCCCTTGTGATGCAGCTGCTGGACAGCCGCCGCAAGTCCTGTCTCACGCAGGAACAGCAGGTCTTCGATCGTATTTTTGCTTCCAGGCAGAACGATGAGATCAGGCTCCCCCAATTCCTCTACACGCGTCACAAAGCGCATCCGGCAGTCTGGCTCCACAAAAAACGGATCCACATCCGTAAAGTTGGAAATGCGCGGGTATCGAAGGACTGCGATATCAATCTCGCGCGGTGTTTCCCGCTGCCCCTGATATTTGTGCAGGATCAACGAATCTTCTGCATCAATCCACAGGTCGGGAATGAATGGAACCACGCCCAGTACAGGCTTGCCGGTATATTCCTCGAACCAGTCCAATCCTGGCTGCAAAAGCGTGACGTCTCCGCGAAAACGGTTAATAATGACGCCGATGACGCGCTCACGGTCCTCTGGCGCAAGCAGTTGCAAGGTTCCGACCAGACTGGCAAATACACCGCCGCGTTCGATGTCAGCCACCAAAATGACCGGAGCATTGGCCAGGCGAGCGACCCGCATATTCACTAGCTCGCGGTCGTTCAAATTGACTTCAGCTGGACTGCCTGCCCCTTCAATCACGATCCGTTCATAGGAAGCAGCCAGACGTTGGTAAGCCTCCCCGATGATCCGAAGTCCCTGGTCAAAAAACTGTGTCCGATAGGCAAAAGCTTTCATATTACCATACGGCTCGCCATTAACGACAATTTGTGATTCCGAATCCCTCGTCGGCTTGATCAGGATCGGATTCATATCCGTCGTGGCGAGAATTCCCGCTGCTTCTGCCTGCACGCCTTGTGCTCTCCCGATTTCTTTTCCGTCCAGCGTTACGTATGAATTCAAGGCCATGTTTTGCGATTTGAACGGCGCTGTCTTGTAGCCGTCCTGAGCAAAAATGCGGCATAGCGCTGTCGCAATCGCACTTTTTCCTGCATCTGAGCTAGTGCCCTGAATCATGAGAGGGAGGCCTTTAGGCACGTGCACCCACCTCCGCGCACCGGTTCAGCCAGCGCTTCACCAGCTCTGGGTTAGAGCCGAAATGCAGGTGTGTATAGCCCGCCACCAGATTATCGTGGGCGTATCCTTCTGGCTTGGTGCCGCGCAGTCCTTTTGTTTCGTAGGCATGCGGCAGTTCTGCTTCCGTGGAATAGGTGGAATAATGGAACTCATGGCCTTTTGCCTGTTCATCCGGACCAATCAAGAAATTGCCTTCTTTCCCACGAACCTCGCGATAACCGAGTGCTGCCAGCTTCTTTTGCATCGTGACTTGCCCTGGAATCAGGCCGACCATCGGATAGCGCTCTCCATCAGTCGTCACAATCGCTTCTGTCAAAAACATGTAGCCGCCGCATTCAGCAAGAGTCGGCAAACCGGATTGGATGGCATCCCGAACCGATTGCAGGACTTTCTCGTTTTGCGACAGCTCGGCGGCAAATTCCTCAGGAAATCCGCCTCCGATGTACAGACCTTCTGCTCCCTTTGGCACACCTTCTCCGGCAAGCGGGGAGAAGAACGCCAGCTTTGCACCGTACGATTCCAGAAGCTCTAGATTCTCTGGATAGTAAAAATGAAACGCTGAGTCCTTCGCAACCGCAATTGTTACGCGAACAGACGTCTCTTGCGGTGCAAACAGCTTTGGTTCCGCATCCAGCGGCTGCGCCTTTGCCAGCTCCCAGACAAGGTCCAAATCTACCGTATCCGCGATCAAATCCGCTAATTTCTCAAACAGCGGGGACAGCTCACCCCGTTCTACAGATGGAACCAATCCGAGATGGCGCTCAGGGATTTCCAGCTCATTTTCCCGTTTCAGATAACCCACGACCGGAATTTTGCACTCCTGCTCGATGGCTGCCTTGACGATTTTATGATGTCCCTCGCTGCCTACCTTGTTTGCGATGACCCCAACAATTCTCGCCTGCGGGTTCAGAAGCTGAAAGCCTTTGACAATCGCTGCCGCACTGCGCGCCATACTCTGGCAATTGACAACCAACAGGACGGGGGAACCGGTCAGGATGCTGATCTCTGCCGTACTTCCCTTGTCACTGGTCGCTTCCTTGCCATCGTACATCCCCATAACGCCCTCGATGATAGAGATATCAGCTCCGGCGCTTCCCCGAACGAAAATCTCCATAACCGTGTCGTGAGGAAGCATGAAGCTGTCCAGATTGCGGGAGGCTCTGCCTGTTACAGCCGTATGGTACGTAGGATCGATATAGTCAGGACCGCACTTGAACCCTTGCACGATATGGCCCTTTTGTTTCAAAGCAGCCATCAGACCAATCGTGACGGTCGTTTTACCTGCTCCGCTGCCTGTTCCCGCAATAACAATACGGCGGCTCTCTGTCATGAGCGTCCCTCCTCGTGATAAGGCATCAATCCAACAGAAATAGTGACATTGCCCGATTTTTTCTTGGTCAACACCAGCTTGTCTACACCTGCGTACAGCTTGGCAGCGGGCTCGCTCACGCCATATGCACCCGTAAACTTAAAGACGGTATCGGACGGATCGCTGATTTCCACCTGATTCAACTGCTCAGGAGAATACCAGACGAACGGCCAACCGTATTTTTCACATACAGCAATGAGGCCCTCTTCGTCTTTTTTCAACTCAATTGTTGCCAGCGCCTTGACGCTTTTGATCGAGAACTGCAGCTCATCCAGTGTTTCTTTGATGACTGCTTCGATCTCTTCTGAGGAGGTTCCCCGATTGCAGCCCATCCCCAGCACGATGACCTTTGGACGATAGAGAACGCCGTTGTTCAAAATCGTTTGTTCTGCAGGTGTTAACAATCGATGGGACACGACGAGTGCGGCCTGCGGCTGATCTGCCTGCGCAGCGACGATCGAAGGATACTCCTTGATCGAGGGCGGTATCGGTGTGTCATGCATCCACCAGTCACGCTCGCCTGATTCGTTTACTACGGCTACACGCTCTTCATTTACAACCGAAGCACTGACTGGGGTCAGCTTTTCATCGGAGTCCCATTCCCAACCGAAACGACGACCGAACAGATCGACTGGGATTGTTTTTTGCACATCGGATGCAGTCGTAATGATCGCACGTGCGCCCATTACCGCTGCTACCTCATGAGTCAACTCGTTGGCCCCGCCCAAATGACCGGACAGTACACTGATGACATTTTCGCCACGGTCATCTACGACAACGACGCCCGGGTCTTTCTTTTTATCTTCGAGCAGCGGAGCGATCATACGTACAACCGCCCCGAGCGAAATGATGATGATCAAGCCCTTGTAAGCAGGCCAAAGGGCGGGAAACAGCATCCGGACACTATTGGAAAAAAGCTGAATGCCGCGCGATTCCTCGTCGCCGCGAGCAAACTTGCTCATGTAGTAAAGGTCTGTCCCGGGAAATTTTTGCGCGAGATCGCGAGCCATTTCTACACCATGCTTGGTAATGGCGACGATAGCATAATCCCCGTTCTGTTGGATCGCAGGGATTTCTCCCTCCTTCAGCTCGATGATCATACCTCTTTCACACCTTTTCTGTACCCGTGTGTGAAGGTTTTATCATACAGCTTGGAACGGTACTGCTCGCTCTTTTCGTGAATGTCCGGGTCGAGTGCCCAGCCTGCCAAAATCATGGCGTGCTTGCGGATGCCGTTTTTGCCCATGTCTTCGTCCAAATTCTTCAGGGTGGTGCGAATAATCAATTGATCCGGCCAGCTTGCCCGCTGCACAACAGCTACAGGCGTATCCTCGCTCCAGCCTGCTTCGATCAGCTCGCGCACCACTTTTTTGGTCAAAGTCGCGCTGAGATACAACGCCAATGTGCAGTGATGCTCGGCAAGTGCGCGCAGCTTTTCCCGATCTGGCACAGGTGTACGTCCCTCTGCACGGGTGAGAATCAGCGTTTGCGTCAGCTCAGGAATCGTTAGCTCGGCTCCTACAGCCGCGGCTGCTGCAAAGACAGAGCTGACACCTGGAACGATCTCTACCTCGATGCCCTCCGCTTTCAAGAGAGCGATCTGCTCCATGATGGCTCCGTAAACGGACGGATCGCCCGTATGCAAGCGAACGACAGTTTTTCCTTTGCTGATTCGGTCTACCATCAGCTCTACCATCTCTTCTAACGCCATCCCCGAGCTTTGCAGCACTTCGGCGTCAGAATTGGCGAGCGCTACCAGGTCCTCATTGACGAGAGAATCGGTATATAAAATCACGTCAGCCTTTTGCAAAAGCTTCAAGCCTTTTACAGTAATTAAATCAGGGTCGCCGGGACCCGCTCCCACTATGTACAGTTTCATTATTTTTTCACCACCATTAGTGTAAGATAGCTAAGCTCTGCACGCTCCAGCTCCCGCATATCGGTCCAAACCATTTCCTCTGCGGAAGTAACCTTGGTTGCCACGGCCGCCTTGTCTGCAAGCCCCATTTCTTTCAGCAATCCGATGATCATCGGCAGTACTTTCGCTACCTTGAGGAAGACGACGGTATCGTGATCCTGAATCGCTTTGCGCATCGCTTCCTTGTCCTCGGTTGCGGGAATGATGCCGATCTGTTCATCTCCGTCCGCGAGCGGCAGGTTAAAGCGGGAAGCGGCACCGAGAAACGAGGAGACACCTGGGATCGTCACGACAGGCACTTCTGGATGCTCGTCATGCATGACACGCATCATATGGATAAACGTGCTGTAAAACATCGGATCGCCCTCTGTCACGAAAGCAACGTCCTTGCCCTCGGATAGACGCTCCCAAACGATCTCAACGGTGTTGTTCCATTCGCGCTCCAAAATCTCTTTGTCCCGTGTCATCGGGAATACCAGCCCGAGCATTTCCTTGTCCCCTGGCTGCACATACAGCTCGGCGATTTGATGCGCGTAGCTTTTGCTGCCCATCCGTTTTTTCGGGTACGCGATGACAGGCGATTGTTGCAAAAGGCGAAATGCCTTGACGGTAATCAATTCAGGGTCGCCAGGACCTACTCCTAGTCCGTATAGTGTTCCGATCTTGGTCAATTGCTGTCTCCTCCTTGTTCTTCCTCCTGCTTGGCCCAGGCGGTGATGATGTAGATCGGGTTCAATGCTTCAAACCGCGTCAATGACAAAATCGGCTTGCTGCGTGAAAGCTGCGCCAGTGTCACCGATGTCTCAAAGCCTTCCGCGGCCAATGCTTGTGTCGCTTCATACAAAGTCTCAATCGTAGCTGCATTGACGACAATCCGTCCACCTGGACGCAGCCGCGTACAGCAAATGTTCAAGAGCTCACGCAATTCGCCGCCGCTGCCACCGATAAACACAGCATCAGGGTCTGGAAATTCCTCCAAGCCTTTTGGCGCCCGGGCATTCACCACGGTCAGATCTGTACGAAACTTGGCCATGTTCTGACGGCAGTTTTCGAGATCATCCGCATTTTTCTCCACGCCGTACACTTCGCCTTCGCGGGCAATGCGCGCTGCTTCGATGGCGACAGAGCCTGTGCAGGTGCCGATATCCCATACGATGCTTTTTGCATGCAATTGAAGCTGCGCAATGCTCAAGATGCGCACTTCTTTTTTCGTGATCAAGCCCTTGTCTGGTTTTCGCTGGGAAAATTGTTCGTCAGGAATTCCAAACGGCCATACCGGACTCGGACGAAGTTTTTTCAAAATCACTACGTTCAGATCAGAAAACACACCGTCAGCCATGTCCTCAAGGGAATACCAGCCGGTCTTCTCTTCTGCACTGCCCAAATTCTCAGCGACGAACGCATCGTATTCTGTCATCTGAAAGGACAGCAGGTAACGGGCAATCGCAGATGGTGAATTTTCTAGATCGGTCAGCAGAGCGACCTTTTCCTTCCCATCGATCCGCTGTGCCAGCCCTTTGATGCTGCGTCCATGTACACTCGCGAGTGTTGCATCCTGCCACGCTTCCCCCATCTTGGCGAAAGCGAGCTGTATGGAGCTCAGATGCGGGTAAACTTCCACGTTCAGTTTTTTGGCCAAGAGACTGCCGATCCCGTAAAAAAGCGGATCACCAGAGGCGAGAATGACGGTTTTGCGCGTCTCGCTGCGAAGCTCCTCCACCATCGCGGAGAGTCCGCCCTTGAGCACCCGTTTCTCCCCCGTATACGCTGGAAAAAAGGCTAGATGCCGCTCTCCTCCAACCAAGAGTTCACTTTCTTCTATCCACGTCCGGTACAACGGAAGCAAGCTCTCTTGTCCGTCATCCCCAATTCCGATCACTTTCATCGCCTGTGTCATTGATCGTCACCCTTCCCAACAGGGACCCTTTCATTGTAATGATGATGGTTTCGACCTCGATTCCCCCACCAACCTCTTTAAGCGCAGCATGGCAGCAATTCGCACACATGATCTCAAAAAAGGCCGGTGTATCCACCATCAGATCGCCTACCTGCGAAGCGGTGTTGGCACCCAGTATTTCGTCGATTCTTTCCTGCGGCGCTCCCGCATCTTTTGCCATCTGGGCGAGGAACCCGAAATCAACAGGTGCGCTTTTGGAGTGAACCATCATGACGCCCTGTGCTACTTTGGAAAATTTCCCCATCATCCCGACCAGCGTGACTTTTTTCATCTGCTTTCGCTTGCATTGCATGAGTGAAAAGCCGACGAAATCACCCATCTCGACAAAAGCTTCCTCAGACAGGTCCGGGTAGGTTGCGATCCCGAACGTCTCACTCTTTCCACCCGTTGAAAGCACGATGTGGTCACAGCCCGCTTCCTTGGCGACATTCACTGCTTGCGCTACGCTCGCTTTGTAGGCAGAAGTGGAAAACGGCACCACGATTCCGCGCGTCCCCAAAATGGAGATGCCTCCGAGTATGCCGAGTCGTCCATTTAACGTTTTTTTGGCTATTTCCTCGCCCGCAGGCACAGATATGACGATCTTGATCCCCCTCTTTGTCCCGTACTCTTCCAGTACGGCCTGAGCGGTTTCACGGATCATCTTGCGCGGGACAGGATTAATGGCTGCCTCGCCGATAGAGACGGGCAGTCCTGGTTTGGTCACCCGTCCGACGCCGATTCCTCCATCCAGAATAATGCCTGGCTCATCCGACCATTCCACCGTGCTGAGTATCAAGGCCCCGTGTGTCGCATCCGGGTCGTCTCCGCCATCCTTGATGGTGCCGGTCGTAGCCTTTTTAGATGTGAATTCACAGCTTACCAATTGAAAGGTGACTTCCTCTCCAATCGGCAGGCGGATGGTGGCTTCGCTTTGCTCCTCCTGTGTAATCAGCGCTATCAAAGCAGCCTTGGTCGTCGCCGTTGCACAGGAGCCAGTCGTATATCCGTGGCGGAGGGGTTTTGCCTCTTTTTCGTCCGTCGCTGCTTTGGCCGCCATATGTTTATCCCAACCGTTCCGCCATGATGGAGATGGCATTCAATGCCGCGACCGTTACGGGGCTTCCGCCTTTACGGCCGATGTTGGTGATGAATGGAATATCGAGTTTGGCCAGCTCTTCCTTGGATTCAGCTGCGGATACGAATCCAACCGGCATGCCGATAACCAGACCTGGCTTCGCTTCGCCTTCCTTCACCATACGGATGAGCTCAAGCAGCGCAGTCGGTGCATTCCCGATGCAGAAGATGCCGCCATCTGCTTCTTTAATGGCCTTGCGCATCGAAATAATCGCACGCGTCGTATTGAGGCGCTTTGCTTCTTCCATGACATCTCGATCTGAGATGTATACTTTTACCTCTCCGCCGAACTTTTCGATCCGGTTTTTACTGATGCCGACTTGAACCATTTGCACGTCCGCTACGACGATTTTTCCGCTGCGAATCGCTTCGATCCCTGATTTCACAGCATCCGGGTGGAATACAAGGCTGCGTCCCAGATCAAAGTCTGCAGATGCGTGGATGACGCGCTGAACAACCGGGTACTGTTCCTCCGTAAAAGGATGCTCCCCCAGCTCGTCTGTAATGATTTGAAAGCTCATTTCCTCGATCTCTTGTGGTTGTACGGTCATTGGTTTGAAATCCGTCTTGAAATCCATGATTCATTTCCTCCAGTCATTTGTTTTCGTACGTGATTATTGGACTACCTCTTTGAGTTGGCCGAGTACACTTTCAAAATCGGAAAACTTCGTTCCGTAATCAATCTTTGGACGCCCGATGACGATCGTTTCAATGCCCATTTCCAGGGCGGCTTCCACTTTTTCGTCAAAGGCGCCTACTTTTCCGCTTTCTTTCGTGATCATCAGCGTCACGCCATAGTGATCGTACAGCGCCTTGTTCAGTTCTTTGGAGAATGGCCCCTGCATCGCTACGATGTTTTTCTGCTCCAGGCCCAGCTCTTCGCATTTTTGCATATTGTCGAGTCGCGGCAGCATTCGTGCCACCACAGTCGTATCCGGCAAGCCTAACAAGCGATCCGTAAAAGTTTTCAGTGTCTTGCTGCCAGTCGTTAGCATGATGATGCCACGCTTATCAGCCGCAAGCTCTGCTGCTTGCACATAATCTTCTACTACAATCAGCTTTTCGCTGCCGGGAGAAGACAGGCTTTCCCTTTCGTAACGGATGTATGGAACACCTGCGCCCTGTGCACCTGCCATCGCATTTTTAGAAGCTTCCTCAGCGAAGGGATGGCTAGCGTCTACCACGCATTGCACGCTTTTCTCCACAATCAACGACTTGATGTCGTCCGCAGTCAAACGCCCCACTTGAACGGGCACTCCTGCTTCCTCCATGCTTTTAGCGGCATTGTCGGTTACGACCGTCGTCAAAAGATCGTACCCGCTGCCTTTGATCAAAAGGGCCAATTCGCGCGCATCGCTTGTTCCAGCCAGTACCAGAATCATCCTTACGTCCTCCTACTTCGTTACGTGGTCATGCTTATGGTCGTGATCGTGCTTATGATCATGATCGTGGTCATCATGGTCATGATCGTGGTGATGGTGGTGCCCATGATGATGGTGGTGATGCCCGTGGTCGTGATCGTCGTCATGGTGGTGGTGATGGTCAATATGCTCCATCGCTGCCAGTCTGTACTGACAGGTATCACAGTTGAGCTTCACTTCCCCATGCAGTGCTTCCTCTACGCGATCTTTCAACACTTCTTTCAGCAGCGGATGGAATCCGAAATACTCGGCCATCTCGAACTGTGCTTCCGGATATTGCTCGCGGAACTTTTCCAGCTGATCGCTCATCCGCTTGATCAATACGCCTGTAAACAAGAAGTAAGGTAAAAGCACGACTCGCTTTGCGCCCAGCTTCAGGCAACGCTCAACTCCCTCATCGTAGAGCGGGTAGGTGACTCCCATGAAGGCAGTCTCCACCCATTTTGCCTTGTAGCGCTCCCAGAACAGTCGGGACATTTTGTAAATATCGCTATTGGCATCTGCATCGCTGCTGCCTCGTCCGATCACGAGTACAGCCAAATCATCATGTTCCTCGCCAGGAGCAAAGCCAGCCTCTCCCATCCGTGCCGTCAAAATGTTGATGACTTCATCATGAATACCAATCGGGCGGCCGTAGATGAACTGTACGTGCGGGTGAAGCTCCTTCGCCTCGTCGATAGCTGCCGGGATGTGGATTTTGGCGTGACCCGCGGAGAACAGAATGATCGGGATGACCGCCACACGGGTCGCTCCCCGTGCTACACATGTATTCAAGCCGGAAAGCATGTCAGGACGTGCAAACTCGAGAAAGCACGTTTCGATAATTGGAACATCCAGCTCCGGTGCAAGCGAGCTTACAAACTGTCTAATCTCTTCATTGCCTTCAGGATCTTTGCTCCCGTGGCCTACAAATAATACCGCGTCCATGGTTGTTCCCCCTCATCTTATATACGTGAATTGGATTGTTCTTAATCCCCACAAGCAGCGTTCTCGATCTCTGCTTTCGCCGGCTCGCGCCAAGCATAGCCCTCCAGTTCGCCCACACGCTGGAAATACTTGTGGAACCGTTCATTCGGGAACGCCTCTTTTTTGAACCGTGTAACGATTCGCTCGACCAGAGACACAATCTCTTCTTTCGGGATTCCTTCTGCCACTGGAATACCTGAGTGAGCGTTGCGCCCCACTGTCTTGGCTCCGAGGAACAGATCAAACTTGCCTTTGCGGAATACGATTCCGATATCCTCCTGAACCGCGCCATAGCAGGCCATCCCACAACCGTTAAAGCCGATTCTCATCTCTTTTGGCATTTCCTTGCCGCCCAGTTTTTGATGCAGCTCCTCCGCATAAGGGATACTGTCCTTTTTCTCTCCATCGCAGAAGTCGCACGCTTTCACCTGCAAAACGTCTCCAATCGGGCTCAAGATGAGTCCGAGCTCGCGCAAACGTCCGGTTACAAGATCTGGATTGGCAGTGGGAACACGCAGTATGATCTGATGGTGAGGAGTGTATTCAATTTCCCCTTTTTCTCCTGCCACTTCTGCGATCGCCATCATCTGCTGCGGTGTGATCTTTTTGTTTGCAACCCCTGGGCTGACCGCGCATTCAAAAATCATTTCCGGCGTAAAAGAAGACACCGGACGCCCCACCGTTTTCGCGGAATTCTCCGTAACAATGCCTTTTGCCGCATTGATTGCCGTAAGAGCTTGCATGGCCCAATCAAAAGGTGCTGGCTGTGACTTTGGAACCGTTGCCTCTTCTGCGGCGGTGGGTGGTGCTTCCAAGACAGCCGTGCTCGTGGCTGTTCCTGTTGCCGCTGTTTTTGCTGGCTCTGTGTCTGCCAGTACGAGTCTATCCTGTGTAGGCGCAGAGGGAGCTAGTGGTGTGGACCCCAGCGTTTCGCCTGCTGCCTCCAATGACCACGGCTCATTCTCCACCCGCAGGCGCTGATGCGGCTTCAATGGCTGTTCATCTGCCGACAACGTGTACTTGCGCTGGTATCCGCGCGGCGTAATCATTTTGCCGTCGTAGACGAATGTCGACGTATTTCCGATAATCACTGTCGTCAGCATACCGATATCGTGCTCCAGCATTTGTGCCAGCGTAGTGATCACGACATGCTCACGCTCACGAAACGCACTTTTCACAATACCAACAGGGGTATCTGGTGAGCGGTATTGCAGCAGGATTCGCTGCGCCTCTACAATCTGGCGCGTACGTCGTCCGCTGCGCGGATTGTACAAGGCAATGACAAAGTCAGCCATCCCTGCTGCATCAATTCGGCGCTCAATCAGCTCCCATGGAGTCAAGTGGTCACTCAGGCTGATCGTGCAGGCATCGTGCATGATAGGTGCCCCAAGGATTGCCCCGCAGGAGTTAATCGCGGAAATCCCCGGTACGATCTCAATCGGAACGCCTGTCGCCTCCGTCCAGCCTTTTTCCACGAGCACCTCATAGACCAGCCCTGCCATCCCGTACACGCCCGCGTCGCCACTGGAAATGACGGCTACTTTTTTGCCTTCCTCTTCTGCCTGGCGCACTGCTTCGCGCGCACGCGTCACTTCTTCGGTCATCCCTGTACTCACAATTTCCTGATCGGTTAAAAGTCCGCGGATCAAATCCACGTAAGTCGAGTAGCCGATGATGACATCACTTTCCTGGATCGCTTCCCGTGCACGTTTGGTGATATGCTCAAAGCTTCCTGGGCCAAATCCGATCACAAACAACTTGCCGCTCATTCGATTTTCCCCCTTTTGCTCACACGCTTGTAGTCACTGCTGTGATTGCCAGACAGACGATCAGACAAAGCAGCGATACGAGATACATCATTTTTACCGTTGACTTGATATCCTGTGACCTGAGTGGTCTGTGCGGGTCCCCCAGCTTCGCTCGGTTGGATGGTACCCCCTGGTAGTAATTCAGTCCGCCTAACTGGACGCCCAAGGCTCCTGCTACGCCTGCTTCGGGCAAGCCGCTATTAGGACTGGGGTGCAGGTGTGCATCCCGCTTCATCATCGCCCAGCTCTGCTGCCAATCCAGCCGCATCAGCCAGCTCACCACGATCAAAAACAGTGCTGTCAGACGTGCGGGTATGTAGTTCAACACATCATCAAAACGGGCAGAAGCCCAGCCAAGATTCCCATATTTTTCATTTTTATAGCCGACCATGGAATCCAATGTATTGGCTGCTCGATAAGCCATCGCCAGCGGAGCTCCGCCAATCGCCGCAAAAAACAACGGTGAGACGATGGCATCCACGATATTTTCCGCCACTGTTTCCACAGCGCCCCGACAAATTTGCGGTTCGTCCAGCTGCTCCGTATCCCTGCCAACGACCATAGAGAGCGAGCGCCTCGCCGCTGGCAAATCACCAGCCAACAGATGGCGGGCAATTTCCATTCCTGCATCGGCAAGACCTTTGGTCGCAATGGTCGTGGAGATAAACCAGGCTGCCAATGCCCATGAAAGCAGCGGATGAACAAGTGATGCTCCCCATAAAATAAGCCACACCACCATGTAGCTGCCCGTAACGATCAGGAGCGGAAAGAGTACCCCCGCCAGCTTCAAATGCGATTCTCTTTTGACGACTGCCCGAATGACACGCTCCAGCCGAGTAATCCACCAGCCCATGATGACGACGGGATGGGGCAAGCTGCGCGGATCACCCACCACCCGATCAATCAGGTAGGCAGCACAGAGTATCCATATTTCAGTCATGTTGTCCCTCTCTTACTCTTTAGCGGTTGCGTGGGTCAAGCGCCGCCCATTCCAATTCGTGAACAACGCCTCTCCATGCTTCAATCCATCCACAGTCCAATAAGCACTCGGATCGTTTTGCAGCCAAACGGCCTGTACCCAACGAATGACCCCGCCATGCGTCACAACAATCACCGTATCTGCCAAGTCCTGTTCTGACTTTGCCAGCAACGAGCAGAGCCAGCCATCTACGCGCCGCCCCAGCTCTTCCAAGCTCTCGCCCTGCGGCGGCCGCTGCCTGTACGGATCGTCATACCAGCGTATGGCTCGCTCGCTATCCGTCTGCATGATCTCGTCATAGGTCAACAGCTCCCATTCCCCAAATGACAATTCGCGCAAAGCAGGCAGCGCAAGCACCGGAAGCTGCCACTCTGTCGACAGCGGCTCTGCCGTCTCGACACACCGGAGCAAATCGCTTGAATACAGTGCTGCCGGACGATCAACCAGGCTTTTGAGCCGATAGGTCAGCTCTTTTGCTTGCGATCGCCCCTCTTCATTTAAGGAAATGTCGCTATGCCCCAAATATCGGCCCTGTCGGTTTATATCCGTCACCCCATGCCGAATCCAGATCCAATTCATGACCACCAGCTCCCTGCCAGCACCAAAAGCATCACGGCCTCACTGCTTTCGATTACCGCTCCGTAGCAATCACCGTTTAGTCCACCCAGCTTACTTGCTACCGAGCGTGAAAAGCCGAGTGCAATCACCAGCGAAATCAAAATCGCTGCAATCACATGCGAACCGCCCAAAAACCATCCAGCCACGAGCAAAAGCACATAACTGATGATGATCGACATAGGCGAGAGACCTTCACTGATCCCTTTTCCGATCCCTTTGTCAGCAGACAGATAAGGCCAGAGACGAATCGACAGCAGAACGTGCGTCCGGGCCGCTGCAGGAACAAAAAGCAGCAGCATTCCCCATCCGGGATGGGCCAGCTCGCTTACGCCACCTGCTTTGATCAGCAGCAGCAGAAATGCAGCCAGAACACCCATTGCGCCCACGCGGCTGTCTTTCATGATGGCCAGAACCTGCTCTTTCGGTCTGCTGCTGCCAAGCCCATCTGCCAAGTCCATCCAGCCGTCCAGGTGAAGGCCACCTGTTATGTACACCCAGACAACCAGCGTCAAAACGGCTGCAAGCCATGGACTAAACAGATACAGGCCTGCCTGATGTACACCCCAGAGCAAGAGTCCGATAACAACTCCGACGGCAGGGTACCAATTGACACTTTTCTTCCAGGCGACCTCAGACGGCTGCAGCCATGGCACTGGAATCCGGGTAAAAAAAGCGATTGCATGAAAAAATGCATTCATCCCTTGATCCTCCAGGGGATCCCTGACCAGACCGCGTACACGGTATCTGCCTGGCGAGCGCTCATCTGATTTACATCCCCGAGTACATCAGCGAACCATCTACCCAAACGGCTCATGGCAACACCGCCAAGTCCCACCTCACTGGTGACAGCGATGACCGTTTGCTGAGACTGCGAAACCAACTCCAGCCAAGCCGCAGCTTCCTGTAACAGAGCGCTCGTATACGCCTCGCTTCTCCACTCAGATTCCTCTATATTCATCAGACGATTGCTTACCCAGGTGGAGAGACAGTCAATCAGCACGACATCATAGCCCTTACTGCCTGCAGCATAGTCCGTTAATCGCTCTCCTACCTCGACACAGCCCCACTCCCTCGGGCGGCGCTTCTGATGCAGCTCAATTCTTGTACGCATTTCATCATCCCATACCTGACCTGTCGCTACGTACAAGACGCGATTGCCTGTAGCCTCTGCCAGCTCCTCGGCATAACGGCTTTTTCCTGAGCGGACACCGCCGGTTACCACAATCAGACTCAAAGCTGTCCACTTCCTTCCGCGTTTACCTCACGCAGGGCAGCTATCAGCCTTTCGTTCTCCTCCCTACTGCGTACAGCGATTCGCACATCACGGTCAGTCAGGCCGGGATACATCGCACAGCTGCGGATCAAGACTCTTTTTCTGCCCAGGCGAGCCTGCAATTGTTCTGCTGTCAAATTCTCAGGTGATCGAAGCAACAGAAAGTTTGCCTCTCCCGGCCATACTTTCCATCCCAGTTCCTGCCCGATGATTTCCGACAAATAGGCCCGCTCGTTTGCAACCAGTGTACGTGTCCTGTTTTCGTACTCCGTCTCTTGAAGGCACAGCTCTCCCGCGAGCAGTGCCAAGGAATTGACGCTCCAGCTCACCTGTTTTTGGCTCATCCGCCTGATCACATCCGGATGAGCGATTGCATATCCGAGACGAAGCCCGGGAATGGCGTACATTTTAGTCATCGAGCGCATCAAAATGACACGGGGAAACTGTTCGAGCTGGCTCGCTAGCGTAAACTGCCGCTTCTCTTCTACAAAATCGAGAAACGCCTCATCCACAATGAGCCAGGTATCCGTCTCGTCCGTCCAGCGAGCCATTTGCAGAAGCTCCTCGGGTTGATACAAAATCCCTGTCGGATTGTTCGGCGATCCGACAAACACCAGGTCTGCCTGATCAAACAGGGTGTACAGCTCTCCCCTATCCGGCTTGTATCCATTTTCTTCTTGGCCGTAGCAACCAATGACACTAGATCCAAACTGTTTGGAGAGTTGCGCGTATTCGGAAAAGCAAGGATAGACCACCCCGACCGTTTGCGGCTGCAAGCCGAGAATCGCGAGCGCCATCGCTTCCGCTGCTCCATTTGCTGGCAAAAGCCACTCTTCGGCTATCCCAAGGCTCAAAGACAGTGCCTTGCGAAAAGAACGATGCCCCGGATCCGGGTAGCGAACAACCGCAGACAGCGAAGCCAGCAGAATCTCCTTGACGCTGACTGGCATTCCCAGTGGATTGATATTGGCGCTGTAATCGAGGAAATCACCAGGCGGAACACCGAAGCGCTGGGCTGCCGTCAGCAAATCGCCGCCGTGTCCGAATGTTTCTACGATGCCCATCAAAATTCTACCCCCAGCACAGCCGGGATTCCCTCATTGTAGTAATGTTTGATTGGCTTCATTTCTGTAACCAGATCGGCCATGTCCATAATCTCCTGCTTGGCGCTTCGTCCCGTGATTACGAGGTGAATATGGCGCGGTCTGCTCTGGATGGTCTCCAGCACATCTGCAAGCGGCAACACGTCATCAATCGGAAAGCGATCAATCGCAAGCGCATTGTTCAGCTCATCCAAAATAACCACATCGTACTCTCCGCCAAGCAGCTTCTCACGTGCGAAGCTCCACGCTTCTTTTAGGGCAGCCCGATGCTCTTCGGGAGTTTTTGTCCAGGTGAAACCGACACCTTTTTGCACGATTTCAATGCCTAGCCGATCAAAAATGATCTTTTCTCCGTAGGTGCGTTCTGGTGACTTGATGAACTGAATCATCAATACTTTTTTTCCACGGCCAGTTGCTCGTACAGCCAGCCCAATTGCCGCTGTTGTTTTTCCCTTGCCGTCACCGGTATAGACCAAAAGCAATCCTCGCTTGTTGTCTTGCTGACTCAACAAAGCCACCCCCATATAGTGGAATTCCCTTGCGCAAACAAATAAAAAACGCTTTGTTCTCCCTTTACCATGCAAGGAAAACAAAGCGCGGATAGCATACTGCCACAATCCTCACCTTTTCCTTTGACCCGAAGGAAATCAGTGCAAACACAAAAACAGGCAGGTCTCCTGGCTTGAGGATCATCGCTCTTCTTCTCCTTCCCGCACCCATGTGGGCAGTGGATGGCATCGTTGCCATGAAGAACAGCTACTCTCTTACAGTGGCGGGACCGCGTTGGTTTTTCACCAATCTTCCCTTTTAACCCTGCTCCCGCGAAAAAGGTTTCGCAGTAACAAGGACCTGTTTGTATATCGTATTCAAATGTCGCTTGCTGCTATGACAAGCACTTGATCTAATAATAGCAAATGCTGGTGCGGATTCAAGCAAAAGCTTGGCGGAATGTGTATATAAAAACACAAATCCATCCCTAGACCGATACTGATTTCAATCTGCCTCCCGTTATTTCAGGATTCCGGTCGCTGTAAAATGAGAGTACCAAATCCTTACAGAGAGGGGATACAAGCATGAAGACGCCATCCGTTTATGCCGGGCATCCGGCAGTCAGGTTTTTTGAAGGAGAAAAATGGTTAGTGATCACAGGGCTTCTCGGTTTTTTGCTTGCGGGGATTTGCGCGATCTGGGTCATGCTCTACGGAGGTGTGGTGGAGCCAAAGGGCGATGTATCGAAAGCCTTTTCCTTTAATGCCGCACTTGGCCTATTTCTTTTGTCGACGGCGGCGATTGTTCCGTTTTCTGCGATGAAAACGAGAAGCAGAGCTTTCTTTCGCTGGTCTTACATCGCGCTCGCTCTCTACTCTTACGGAGCGGAAACAATGCAAAATTTTCGCGGCGTTGACCCGAGGTTCGTTAAAAATGGCACACCCTTCGATGTTGCTGTTGGTTCGATTTTTACTTTTGTAGCTTTACTCCTGGTCCTTTTTTATGTGCTCTTCGCCGCTTCTTTTTTTCGTAGAAAAGCCTATTTACAAAGTCCAGAGCTGGTAGTGGGTATCCGTTATGCAATGATCGCCATCATGCTTTCTTTTACGGCAGGCGTCTGGATTTCTTTCAACCAAGGTCGCTTCGTCGGGCTGCAGGGAAATATTATTTGGCTGCACGGTCTTGGCTTTCACGCGTTGCAAGCAGTACCTTTCGTCGCTTGGTTAAGCACACGCAAAAGGCATTTATCCCTTGGATACAAACGCTTGATCCATGTAAGCGGCATCGCTTATTTGCTCGGTTTAGTAGCGGTCGGCTGGCAAACGTTTCTTGGACACGCCATTCTGGAATGGTCTGTCCTGCCGCTTCTCGCCACCTGCTGTTTTTTGATTGCCTTCATGCCCGCAGTGATTCTGCTCCGCCAAAAAGATATATCGCAGAAAACGCGCCATGCGTTTGGCATTCGCTCGTAAGGACTCCATATTTTAAAAATAAAAGGTGGGCAACCTCTGTTGTCCACCTTTCGCCATGGAAAAGCTCGAGTCCCTATCACCTGGAAACCTCCGGATACGGAAACAGATCCACCACCCGTATGCTCTCACCGCTTTCATTTGTAAAAACGACATGCTCTCTTCTCAATTCTCGCGGACTTTCCAGACCACAGGCTGCTGCCAAAGAGAACAGGCCTTCCCTCAATTGAAGGATATAGTTCATGACACGCCACTGCTTTTCTTCAGGGACTAATGCTTCCTGATACTTGGAATCAGTCGTAGTGATCCCGGTCGGGCACTTGCCCGTATGACATTGCAGTGCCATAATGCAGCCATTTGCCATCATGAAACCGCGCGCCGAGCTGACGCAATCCGCACCAAGTGCCATCGCGATTGCTACTTTATCCGCTGTAATAAGCTTTCCGGAGGCAAAAATTTTTAACCGATCGCGCACCCCGAATTTCCTCGCTGTATCATCGAGAATGATTAAGGCTGGATAAAGTGGCAACCCCATGCCGTCAGCCATCGCTTTAAACGTCGCACCGGACCCTCCCTCAGAGCCATCCACGGTAATGAAATCCGGGTATATATCCAGTTTGAGCATTGTCTCAAAGAATGGTTCAAGCCGCTTCGGATCGCCGACGACGATCTTCACGCCTACAGGCTTTCCCCCCGCTTCCTGCAGCGTCCCAATGAACCGCAACGCTTCCTCCGGATTGGTGAGAAATTCAAAGCGATTTGGCGAATTGACCGTTTTTCCCACAGGCACCAAGCGGGCTGCCGCAACCTTTTCGGTAACCTTTGTGCCCTCGAGGTGACCTCCGCGGATTTTCGCCCCCTGGTGAAATTTCAGCTCAAACGCCTTGATGTTTGAAATACTTGCCTTATGCTTGTATTCTTCGATGGAAAAATGGCCGGTATCATCCCGGAATCCGAACATCCCCGGTCCGATCTGGGAAACGATATCCACACCTGTGGAAAGGTGGACTTCCGCAACCCCGCCCTCCCCTGTATTGATCCAGGAACCGCCTGCCATATGCGCCCCGCTGCCGGTAGACAAGATATAGTTTTCACCGACTGCCCCAAAGGAAGTGGCAGAAGCACCGAACATGCCTTTGAGCCGCCACGGATGCCTGCGCCTTTCGCCGACGACAATGACATCTTCGTCGGCCAAAAGCCACGGACTTACCTGTCCATCGATGAATTTTTCCCTCCTCGTGAACACACCTTCATCCGTAATGACATACTTCTTGCCAGGGACGGTTTTCTCGTTATCGACCCGCAGCTCACTCGTCAATTTCGGAAACATCGCATTGGACAAATAAAAACCGGGCTTCTCATAATCGCGTCTGCCGCCGAACGAGATGAGGTCCGTTCTGTATTTTGCCGCATAGACAAGACCGACAAAATCTGCCCGGGAGAACGGTTTTCCTTCTGTGTCACTATCAAACCAGTACTGCCTAAGTTCTGGACCGAGCTTCTCCAGCAAATAGCGCACCCAGCCCAAAAACGGGTGCGAGCGGATGATGGAATGCTTGGGCTGCCTGGACAGGGCGTACATGTACCCCAAGAAAACGAGCGGCGGTAATACGATAACAATCAGCAGTATGATCAACAGAACGGTATGTGTCATCTTTCCAGACCCTCCCGGAACCACTTTCTAGTTAGCATACTACCAATTGCCAATTCTCATTCTGTGTCCTGTGATCTGCTGGTCTTTAATCGTATTTCTCGTCCTCTACTCTCGTCTGCCCATCTACGATTAATTCGAGCTCGGTCTCGAAATTCAAGATGATCTCGCCAGGCATCTGGTCCATGACCTCTGCCAGATCCGGCAACAGCAAGGCCTCGTCCAGTGACTCCGGTTTTGGCTCCAACCGTCCATACCATTTTCGAATGGTTTCCATCAATTGATAAAAGGAAGCTTCAAAAGTATTTGCATCGTCTTCGGCATCGTCTTCGTGACTCTTTTTCATTCGCTCCCAATTTGCAAGCATGGTATGTAATGCCTTCTCTATAGTTGCATCCATTACGGCTATGCCTCCTCCTCTTTATCGCTGCTCCATTTCTCATTATGAACCGACCGCCTGCCGATTTCCATCTCTTGCTTTACGCACTGTTCTCCTTTGCTCATTTCCAAACTTGTGAAATCGTTTCTTTTTTTGACACGATTTATAGCCCGGTTGAGTCATCCGAAAAGGAAACAGGACTGCTATTCTAATAGTGGCTCAAACAAGGAAAAGAAAGGGGGAAGAACCCTGTTTTGGAAATGGAAAAGCCGAAGCGTTTTCCGCTATTTCTCTCTGGCGGTCATGGCCATTCTGATCGTTTCGTGGATTCCGGTTGGCAGCAGTGCTACAGAATTGACAGCCTCATTACAAGCCATGCTGGACCAGGCTCGCCCCGGAGATACCGTAACCATACCTGAAGGCGAATATGAGGGACCGATCCTGGTGACCAAACCCGTCACATTACTGGCTCAAGGGAATGTGAAGATTACGAATCCCAGCGAAGAGACTGCACTCACGATTCAAAGCGACAAGGTCACCTTACAAGGTATCAAGATCGTTGACAAACGGATTAACAGCGAAGACGCCTCACTCGTTATCAGGGGTAATCAAAACGTGTTGGAGAGAATCGTGATTGAAACGATGGGAACTGGCATTCAGCTGCGTCAGGCCAGCTCCAATACCCTGCACAACATTCAAGTGATAGGCAAAGTGAAGGAAAAAGGTGCAGGAAGCGATGTCGGGCACAATCACAGCCAGCATCTGTCAAAAGGCCAGACGACGCCAAAAAGTACCGTTCAAGCGCAAAAGGGAAATGGTATCGACTTGTTTGAATCACACCAAAACCGGATCATAGCAAACCGGATAACGAATGTTTTTGACGGGATTTATGTAGAAAAAAGCAATGGGAATCACATCGAGCAAAATGACGTTGAAAAATCACGATATGGCTACCATTTCATGGGGACCACTGACACTGTACTCTCGGAAAATACGGGAACAGAAAATGTTACGGGAGCAATGCTCATGGAGACAACCAAAGCCACTGTCCAGAGCAATCAGTTATTCAAACAACAGAAAAACCCCAATTCTCAAGGCATTCTTCTCTACGACGTAACGAATTCGCAGCTCATAGGCAATCAAATTGAAGGGAATCGGGTAGGTCTTTATTTTGAACGCTCTTCCGGAATTGAGGTACGGCGCAATCAGTTGAAACTCAATTTCATCGGCATGCAGCTCCTCGATTCCACAGGCAATGTGTTGACCGAGAACGCTTTTGTATCCAATGTCATTCAAGCCCAGGCCCAGGACAGCACGACTGATCATCTCGACGGCAACTATTGGGATAATCTGCAGGGATTAGATGTTGATGGAGATAGCCGCAGTGATCTACCTTTTGAAATGAATCCTTTATATTTAGGCTTGACGGACGCGGTTCCCCCTTATCAGCTTTTTTTCCAAGCTCCCGGTTTTGTCTTTCTCGAAAATCTCTTTACCAACGGGACGGGGACAACCATCCGTGACACGACCCCTATCATGAATCCCCCTGATTCCCTAGCCCAAGAGGACGGCTCTAGCAGCAGCTGGGGGGCCGGCATTCTAGGAGCTCTCTTATTACTGGGAAGCAGTTCAATCATTTACACAGGAGTGAGAAAACAATGAAGAAATGGTATACAGCAATAGGTGCTATTCTAGGAATTAGCCTCCTCATCATGGGCTGCGGCAAAGAGGAAGCCAGTCCAGTTGAAATCGCAGAAGGCGTAGATAAATGCGATATTTGCCACATGCATGTGCCCAATGACCACAACGCAACAGAAATCGTACTGAAGGATGGAAAAATCCTGAAATTTGATGATATCGGCTGCATGCACGAATGGACCGAAAAAAATGGCACGGAGCAAGTAAATGTCCAGTTTGTTCGTGATTACTACTCGGCAGAATGGATGAAAGCAGAACAGGCTGCTTACGCGTACGATTCCACCTTTAAAACTCCAATGAGCTACGGGATCTACTCTTTTAAAGACAAAGCCGCTGCCGATTCATTTGTGCAAGAACAGAAAAAAGGCGTCGCAATGAATGCAGCAGATTTGGGCAACCACAGTTGGGAGCGCAGCATGAGCGAGAATATGCATAAGGATGGTCATTCGATGGATGGACAGAAACAGGATGGTCACACTGCCGAAGGACATGGTCAAAGCACTGATGCACCCAATAGCAGCACGCATACAAAACACTAGCATAAGGACGTGGAGAGCGTGCACATCAATCTGATTGCCCAACGGGAAGTGAAGGTAGGCTTTCGCAATCCATGGTCATACTCGTTCATGGCCCTGTTCACCCTGTTTAGCCTAGGGCTCTTAGTCATCCAATCCCAGTCTTACATGAAAGGCTACACATATACGACTGGTACCATGCTGAACTTGATTTTGTACCTATTGCCGCTGATGACGATGCTGCTCTCCTCCTTTTCTTTGACCGCAGAAAAAGAGGAAGGAAGCTGGCAGCTGCTGTCCACTTACGCGATGACGACCTCTTCCTTTTTACTGGGGAAATACGTAGGGCAAGCCGTTGTGTTGATTTCGATCGTTTCCTTTGGCTACGGTCTTTCTGGTCTCGCAGGTTTCCTGCTTGGGAGAAGCTTTTCCCCTACGGCTCTACTATTTCTATTCGTCTTTTCTCTTTGCCTCATTCTGCTTTTCTTAGGGATTGCTCTATTAATCGGGGCATTGAGCAAAAACCGTTGGCAGGCTTTGACGATGGGCGTAAGCATCTGGTTTTTCTATATTCTAGCCTGGCCTACTCTACTCATCTCTGTACTCAGCTTCGTTCCCTACACCTGGATCAAGCCGCTCATGCAAATCGCAATTTTGCTGAATCCTGCTGAGTTCGTACGCGTCTTTTCCGTTACCAGACTAGGAGGCGGCTCCATCTTTGGGCCCGAGTATTACAAGTGGATGTATTGGGTCGATTCGCCACTGGGCGATGTCTGTTTCGTTGCCCTCTGTCTGCTCTGGATTGGCGCAACGATGTATGCAGCAATTACTGCGTGGGAAAGAAGGTGAGATTGTGATTCCATTTGGTTTGGAGATCGATCAGGTACAAAAAGCGATAAACGGGAAAACCATTGTACAACCATTTAGTCTGCGGATCGAGCCCGGAGAAGTTGTGGCTTTGTGTGGCGGCAATGGCGCAGGAAAAAGTACAATCTTGCGGATGATTGTCGGCATTCTGCCTCCTACCTCGGGGACCATCCAGCTAAACGGACTAAACTGGAAGGAGCATCGCGTCGACTATTTGCAGCAAATCGGCTATATGCCGGATCACTTTACTTTTTCGCCAGGTTTGACAGCTAGTGAAACGATTACGTTTTACGCCGCATTGCGGAATCGGTCAGCACAGGAGGCAGAGCATGTGCTGCAGGCAGTCGGGCTTTCCGATCATCGCAGCAAACGTGTTTCCCAGTTTTCCAAAGGCATGCAGCAACGCCTTTTGTTTGCTCAAGCGATTTTAGCCAAGCCCGCTCTCGTCATCTTAGATGAACCAACTAATGGACTCGATCCGTATTGGATGGACGGGTTTGTTGATCTCGTGCGGGAACTAAAGCTCGCTGGGCAGACCGTCATCTTTTCTACTCACCAGCTGCAAGTAGCGGATGCAATCGCCGACCGCGCCATCTTCTTGATGAACGGACAAATCATGCGAGACAGCCCCATTCATGAATATCAAGAGCAGTATGGGGCAACAGGGTTGTATGGTGCGTTTGCAGAGCTTTTTTCGCAAGCTAAAGCTTAAAGAATGCAATCACGATAAGTTTAGCACCGTACATAATCGGTACAGACTATGCAGTCCATGTAGCTGCTCACGATTGCGCTGATGCAACGCATTTCGAGCAGACTCTATCAGCGATCGTAGGGCCTGCCAGTCTCCGGGTGAAACATTGCCAATCGCTTGTTTAAGGCGAACCGTCTCTTCGGAGTAGACTGCTTTTTGGGTCGATTTCAACAACCATATTTTCACCTCTTGAAACTTGTCATACAGGCGATAGTTGTTTTTTTCATTTCTCATCGAGCAAATCAACTCCTCGTGCTCCCAATACCGAAGAGTCGATGCAGGGATGTTCACAGCAGCGGATAACTCACCTATGGACATCCAGCTCACTTTCCCTCCTTGGTCAGCTGCCATTTGCTCCAACAGATTATCCGCTTTATCAAGCACGAGTTTATCCTCGTGAGTAGCCGCTTGGGCATCATTGATAAGCCAGAGCACAGCACCAAGCTCTCTTTGCTGAAGCATGGAAAGAACAGCCGAGGTGATTTCCATGCCAAACCCTGGGGACATTGCTACAATGCATTCAAAGTAAGCAACATGCTCGTGCGTATATACCCGATAACCATTGGGAGCCCTATCAGCTGGAGGTACAATTCCCCGCGCTTCATAATTTCTCAACGAGCTTGTACTGATCCCTAATTGCTGGGCAATATCCGAAGGACGTAATGTTCGGCTCATGACCTACCCCCGATTACGATGAAAGATTAGACCCTTTACAAGGTTTTTCATTATATATACAGGAAATTCGATGGCTTTTTGTCAAAACCTTCGAATTCGCTTTAATGTTATACAATGAGTCTGTAAGATAAAAACAGTCGGGGGAATGAGTAAATGTACATGCTCGGAATGAATCCAGAAATGGCGATTGAACAAGTGGGAGTGGCGTTGTCCGAGTATATCGAGAACAACTGGAGCGAAGTGCTTCATGCCAACAGAGATGAACTCGAAGCGCTGTTTCCCGAATTGGAGGATGCAACTTACGGAGTGTACTTGGACAAATTAATCCCACCGGCATGGCAGGAGTTTGAGCGCTGCGGATTTCAATCGGCCGAACCGGACAAGGAAGACGATTTTGTCATCGCAGGATGCTTGAATTTCCGAAATTCACTGGAAAAAGCAGAATGGGGAACCCCGGGGCACGAAATCCGCATCTTTTGGATTGTGCTGAAAAATCGTGAGGAACAGCGGATCGGAACGCTGGTTTTGGAATTTGCCCACTCCCATATTCAATTCGACGTTCCGGCGAAGCCGAAGATCATCGCCATGGAAGAAACGGAGCGTAGAGAGATTGTGTCCAGAATTTTGCAAAGGAAAGAGAATCGTTAATACTAGAATACGATCCTCTTACAGATGGGGGGAGCCTGAGGATGTGGCGGATCTCATCTGTAATTTTACGAGTTCAGAAGCCTAGTTGAAGAGCTAGTCTTTTGAACCCGTTAATTTACTTCAATATCCTGCTCGTTAGCGGAGCAAAAGCTGCTGTATTATTATTGGCAGCCTCATTTTGTGTTTGTTCGCGATCGCCCCCGTAAGTTAAACAACATTTTCGTTACTTGAGATACGGTTCACCGAGTTTTGAACAACGGCAACGATCCCCACGCCGATACCGTTACCGTTACTTGTAATAAGATTGACTGTTTTGGTTGCTTGGCAACGAAAAGAAGCCGGAGCTGATGCCGGCTTCTTTTTTTAAGTAAACAAGTCTGAAATAATTTTTTACTCAAGATTTTCTGCCTAATTTCACCTTTCAGATTGACCTCAGGCAGGCCAAGAGACCAAAACCCGCAACACAAAGACGGTGCTAATCGAAAGTACTGCCTTCAACTATAACAAAAAAAACGGTACCGAATCATTCCTCCTTGGAGTCGTTAAAGCCACCATGAGAAAGAGATTCTTCATTGTTTTCCTGAGTAGCTGCGTATTCATCAAAAGGTTTGTCAATATACTTAATATAACGCATAGGTCTTGAATCCTCAGTATCATAAATTGCGTTAATGATTGCTTGTCTTGAGGTCTGAGGTAGCCTTATAAAGTCCTGCCAGTTATCCCTAAGTCTATTAAAATACGCCATCGGGTACCCAACTTCAAAAAAAGTATTATCATCAAGCAATAATATAGAAGCCCGTTGCAACCTGTTTGAACTCTCCATTGCAAATATATCAACAATTCTCATTTCCTTTAATAGTGTATCAAATGGGAAATCCCCCAGTAATAGATCTATAGTATTTGGATTCCGAAGTTGCCTAAAGAAATCCACAAGGTGCCTAAACTTTATAGCCCCTCTTGCAGTATCTTTAAGATCTGAACTGGAGATTGATGTCATAATTGCTGTTTTAATATCAGCAATTTGATTAGCAAGATAATCTATTTTTACTTCTTCTTGTTTCTTGAATCGTTGTTCATAAAGTAATCTTTGAAAAAGTCCTGACCATTGCTTTCTTAGATAACTTTCAATATCATCCATCTTATTAAAGCTAACAATGCTATTATTTTCTATTCTATGACGCAAAAAATTAATAAACTCAAATACATATTTAGCAGTTTCCGGTTTTTCTACAAAAGATGGGAAATCCAAACTGCTGATGAAATCCTTTTCTTTATTCTTTTCATAAACAAGATGATCATGCATTACTTTGCTGTCGACAAAAGTAAAAATAGGTATGCTAGATTCAATAGCTTTAATTACCTCGAGTTGAGTAATTGATACATTGCTTGAGTTATCGAAAAATTCTTTGCTACGACTTTTTCCTTTAACAAACTCTATGTCAACCGATTCAATTGCCTGAGGGATTGCTTTTCCACCGAATCTTGAGCCAATAATTAAAATAAGAACGTCACAGTTAGAAACTTCCTGTATACAACTCGTATGAGTATGAATTCTTGGGTCGTAAAGAACATCCGCATAATCACTCATAACAGGATCATATCCAAAACTTCCAATAAAGTTCCTTAATTGTGATCTAACGATATTTAAATCGTAACAAGTAGAAGAGATAAAGATTTTTAAATTAGCCATAGCGACCCCAAATCACGGAATATTTTAACTTAAAAATGAAAATTATTTGTAGCTGTATTTTTCTGCGTTGCTTTCTCTAACATCTTTATCACGATGAGTTTAATTTCCAAGTTTAGGTTAAGTTGACGATATTTATCTACGTTAATTAACACGGCTTACCATCGATATCATACCACAAAGTGGAATGAAAATAAATGATTACTAATTCCTCCACTTTCCAACTCCTTTACTTCCCGCCCCCCTGCTGAAAAAATGCCAAAAAAGTGGGACTTCCCCGCTTCATCAGCAAAAAGGGGATGATTTACAGTGAACAACCAAAATGCTGCATCTGAACGCTACGAACATCTTATTATCGAAGAAGATTACCTGATCGCTCAAATTGAAACCTACGACCAAATGATCGATTCCACGCTAAACTACGCTTATACGAATTCCAGCAATCTACACCTGGAAACCCTCAAAAACGTATTCACCGATATTCACAACAAAAATCAACAAGCACAACTCCAACTCCTTCATGTGAGACTGGAGAAGAACATCCTAGCCTACCGGCTAAAATTTTATATAAATAGCAACGCCCCATCCTCAACATGAGGAATGGGGCTAGTCATGTTTCTCTATGAATTTATTGAACCCTTTGTTCATCAATCGTTGCCAGTATATCCTTTGCAAGTCGATGAACTAGTTTCACTTCTTGTACGTTGCGGCTTAGAAGCAAGGAGTTAAGTGCTTTTACTAACTGTTTTTTATCTACTTGTTCCTGCTCAGTATCAGCATAATCAAACTGAAATACCTCCACAGGCAAGACTCCAAGTGCATCAATAATCTTTTCCAATGTTTCTAACGAGATATTCCGGTCTCCCCGCTCTACACCGCCAATGTAGGAGTAATGAAGACCAGCTTTTTCTGCAAGGGTTTCTTGTGTTAAGTCTTGTGCTTTCCGTATGGAACGAATCCGTTCACCAACTGACTTTAGAAATGCCGACACCGCAACCACCTCTCTTTCAGACTAGAGAAGCGGTAAAGTCTACAACAGTAAAAGAAAGTCAAAACCAAAGCCTTTAATTGTACTTATTTGTACTGCATAGTAGTTTTGTAATACTTTTTGAATTGGAAAGGATCAGATATAATGGAAAAATCTAAAATCTATATAATGATTTACAAAGAAAACGGTGCAAAAGTTGAGTGTACCGAGAAGTTTCTCATTGAATGGTTTGCAAGAGGATTTGAAGTTGAAAGTATTCGCTTTGGTGAACTCGCTGATTAGGAATCAAGCGAGAATGGAGACAAAAATGAAGATATCTAGCTTTTTCATAATTGGAATAACCAGCATTGTCCTCGTCTGTGGATGCAGTACTAACAATGAGAAAGTCGCAACGTCCCAATCAACGCAACGTTGGCAATCACTCAATATTAAGGAGTATGTCCCCGCTACTTCAATTGTAGAACGGATTTATAATACATATAGTGAAAAAGGAGAGGTAATTGGAACACAAACAGAGACAATCCAATCATCCCCCGATCAATCAGGTAATCAATTCTATGTTACATCAGTAGGCAATTCACTTGGAGTTAACATTACAAAAGAAGCCACATATGAAGTATCCCCTACTACGCTTACATTAATAAAATCCTTTAACTCTGTTTCTGGGGTAAGAAATACACCTAGTATCGTTATTTCAACAACTGGTCCATGGGAGATAGAAAAAGACAGGGTATTTATTAATCACGATGCACCTCTTCAAAAAATCAAAAATGATATCTTCTTAGTCGAATTGTTAATGCTCAATACACAATTCGACATTAGAACAAGGAGCCCCTTTTCTAGTTTAGTTCTATAAAAAATATTACTATTTCCTAACGGTAAACTATTAGACCTAAATCGCTTAACCAAAAACGTAAAATTTATAGTTGCCGAACATATATTATTACAATGATAACAATCTGATACTAGCATAAGAAGGTACTTACTATCGTTTTATTCATCAGTCAGACTATACCACACCCTGACTGAAAGGTGTATCTAGTCTTTTGTAGGGCTATTTTCAAGTGAACCAAAGACCCGTTGCCGTTACTTATGATAAGGTTCACCTCACCTATTTAAGAGGCGGTTTTTATGTAAGTAAAAAAGGACACCTAGAGCAGGTGCCAATATAATTTTAAGAATCAATCCTAAATCAACAGCTTATAGAGTGCTCGTGGTCTGCCTTTGTGGTAGGGCTGCTCTTCGCCCGAAATCTCGGCAAATTGATTATCCACAAGCTTTTTCAAAAGCCGCTCTGAGGTTCGTTTGCTTACTTGAAGATAGTTTGCCAGGTCATTTGCCGAAAAGATTTGATTCTGCCTGAGATCAATAAAATTCATCATTTTCGTAATGGCCGATACGCTTACACCTGTTTTTTTGGCGATCATCAAGGTTTGATCATCCTGGCTTTGCAGCTGGAAGGTTTTCGTTACGGACTTGTTCAACGGACCGATAACCTGCTTCTCTTCCGTCACGATAAAGGCCGCATGTTCTCCCGTTTTCTTTGCATGGTAAAGTCCGATACGAGCATGTTCCTCGGCCTCTACTGCTGTAAGCCCAAATCCAAATCCAAAATGAATAGGTGCATGATGCAGTCTTACTAACTGATCGATGAAAGGAAAAACCCGATAATCTTCGGTAATTTGCTGAATGCCGCCCTTGGTTCCATAAATCATGAAGGTATGTGGATCGATCATCTTCAACGAAGCATTCATTTTTCTTGAAAATGTCATCAGGAGTTCTTGTATTTGCTTCCAGACCTGATCATCCAAGGCATCCTCCTCTTTTTGAGCCCCGTTGATTTCGATGATTCCGGTCGCAATCTGTGATTTTTTACTTAGCAGCAATTCTCCTTCTGTAACCGCTCTTTGAAGAGTATCGAGAATATTCTTGTGTGGGATGATCAGACGAAAGCTTGGGATCCCTTTCTTTTGCAGTTCGTCAAAAACAGATTGCACACTTGTTAACACAAAATCAATATTTCCTGACTCCCAGTGATTCTGATGGAACTCTACCATTTCATTTGTAATAAAATGATGATTACTGTATGTAAATTCTTTTATATAAATGTTCGTCGAATTGATCGACAGTTCGCTTAGAATATTCGTCACTATATCACGTCTGGGAATGTCTATGGACAAGCGATTAGGTAAAATCCCCCTATGATGCCTGATGTAGTTTAGCGACACGCTAAAGGCAAGCTCATCGGTAGGAACGTACATAGCCAACAAACCACGTTCTTCGATTTTATTTTTCCCTAAATAATAGGGGATGGGTCCTGTAAACAAAAGAACATCGTTGTTAGTGGCTTCGTCGATCAATTGTTTACTTGCTTCCGGACGATCATACACGAAGGAACGAAACTGTACCTGCTCATGATTATTCGAGCTTATTACTTTTTGAACCATATTTTTGGTCCCTATCACTGCAATTCGTATTTCCATTCCTGTCCTCCTGAACCCAACACAAAGATATGGTACTTCCATATTTACCAATGAAGAACAACTTTTGCAAGAAGTATTCGAATCTATCACAAGTGAAAGGTATAAAAAAGCCAGTGATACTTTGAGCAGAGTACCACTGGCTATCATACTTCTATTCGTTATTACAGGACTACCCGTCCGTGTTCATCAATGGTGGTGCCGAATTCGCTAGATAGTTCACTGAATTTGCGAAGAATTTCTTCCGCCCGTTGTCCCTGAGCCAAGCATGGTCTGCCCCGCTTGTACGGTTTATTGGAGTAGGTTAGTTCAACAGGTGTGATGTCGAGCTGGACCAGCTTCCCGTCCTTGAATCGGCAAACAGGGACGACTGTCTGCCAGTACAGTGAGTAGCCCGGGAATCCTTTTTTTCCGTCCTGGCTGCGAATGCGAAATACTTCGCTTGGTGCAAGCGTTTTATCGATTCCGAATCGTTTATACGAATCAGCCGGCAGCTTGTAAATCAATTCATTTTGTCCGATAAAGTTGCCGATACTGTAAAAAATCGGTTTACCTTGGTACATTTCCATCCCCCGCAGCAAATGCGGTCCATGTCCAACGACAATATCGGCCCCGGCGTCGATTACGCTCTTCGCAAACATCTGGATAAATTCTGCCGGCTGCTCCCTTGTCTCCCCTTGCTCATGGGCATGCAGGCTGACAATGACAATGTCTGCTCGGGACTTTGCTTCTCTTACCCATTTTACAATTTCCGCCAAATCTTGTGCATTTGGAACTGTTCGTACCGCTGGTTTTTCAGCAGCGCGGAAATTCGCATTTAACGTTCCCGCTACACGCAAATTGGAATCTACCAATGGCAGCAGGCTGGCATCCTTGGTATCGGCAGCAAAGCCGAGTCTGACCCACTCCTTGCGCTGGGTTTCCAAGCCCAGATCATCAGATACCTGACGCAAAACAGACAGCTGCTCTTTTGTCACTTCATAGACCACGTCAAAATGGAGCGGATTTACACCCGGTCTTCCTTTCGCCTCCGGGCTTTGGTCTCCGGCTGACTGTTCTTCAAAGAAGGTAGACGTGCAGGAAATCATCGCTACGCTGCCAGCATCGGTATCATAGTAGACAGGCATCCGGGAATCCGCAAGATTACGCCCTGCACCTGCATAGGACATCTTTCTGTCTTCCAGCTCTTTAAAAGTAGCCAACAAGCCTTCCACACCATAATCCAACGCGTGATTGTTGGCGACAGAGAACAAATTAAAGCCCATATCAACCAGTTCATCCAATACCCAAGAATGAGCTGCGAAATGTGCGCCATCGCTTCTTGCAGCCGGATGACCCTTAAAATCGTTAGGCAGTACTTCCAGATTGGTAAAGGAGACATCCGCATCCTTGATCAGCTTCACAAGCTCTTTCGTCGGATTGTCTTGATAGACTCCCAAACGTCTTGCGATAATGCTGTCTCCTGTAAGTACGATTTTCAATCCTTCATTGTGATTCATCATGGTTTCCTCCTACACCCTGTTAGTCTCTATGGAAAAACGTGTCAAAAACGGCTTTTCCCACTCTGGCGATGAATTCTCGTCCGGCGGCGCTATCCGCCAAATGGCTTGTGAGAACCGCCATATAAACGTACTGGTCTCCCGTTTTCAGGATGCCGGCATCATGCTCAATCCCTGGCAATTCACCGGTCTTATGAGCGAAAATAGAATCCGACGGCATCTGGTTGATAAAAGAAGCGGGCAGCTTTGTATGAAACTGCTGTTGTCGCATCATCTGAAATGCTGCCTCTTTTCCGAATGGATCAAGCGTATTTCCTGTCACGATTTCTTTTAAGAACAACCCGATATCCCGTGCAGATGTGTAATTGTCTCTTCCCATCTTTACAGCCAAGGTGTCCATCATTTTTCTGGCCAGTACGGTTTGCGCACAGCCGAGACGTGCTGCCAATTGATTGACCGCTTCCATCGTTACTTCATGAATAACCAGATTGGTAGCCGTATTATCAGAAATCGCAATCATCAGAGAGACAAGATCTCCCAAAGAAATCTGGATGCCCGAAGAGAGGTGGGCGAGTACTCCCATTCCTCCCACTCGTTCTTCAGATGGAATAACAAAGGTGGAGCTTAAGTCTGTTTTGCCTTCCTGTGCCTGCCTCAACGCCTCGATCATGATTGGGATTTTAATGAGACTTGCGGATGGAAATGATTCCTGTTCGTTCAGATAGACGTGTCCCTCATCCCACTCGATGAATACTGCTACTCGTCCGTCAACGGAAGCTGCTAGTTCCTGAATTGTATTTTCCAGCTTACCTGCCTTCATGTTTCAACACCTGCCTCATTTATAGGAAAAGCGCATAAACAATCACCAACAGCATAACCGCCACTGTCGCCACGACACCGAAGATGATGACATTTTTCAAGTCATTGGACCTGGCCAGACCCATGGCCCCAATCGCGTCTCCCGTCGGATACAAGAAGGATGGCATCTGCGACCCTACCAAGAGCGCAAGCGCCCAAATCGACATCGGGATGTGCAGATTGGTTACCGTTGGCAGGAACATCTTGTGCATCAATATCGAATGGGCAACCGCTGCGCCCGGAATACCAGCTACATTGACCAAAGTGCTGACGATGATCATGACTGTTTGACCGCTGCTTTCTACCAATGGCAGCAGCAAGTTTTTCAGTGCTTCGAATCCGCCCATTTTTTCGATGAAGTAGATAAAAGGCGTAAAGAGTACAAATTGCAGGAAAATCCACAGAAGGGGCTTCGCGCCTTCTACGAAGGTTTCAGAAATTTGGTTTGGATTCATGCGACCAGCAAGACCTGTTACGATCGCTGTCAACAAGATCACCACGATGGTAAAGTTCGCTCCGCCTTTCACCGTGATTCCGTAGATAATCGCTCCGATCAATGTAATCAGAAAGGCTAGTGTGGCTTGATTGGAAATTTTCACTTGGCGAGGATCTTGGTTTGGTTCCTCTGCGTGGACATTAGCGTCTTCGATTGGATAAGCATGATCCTTGAGGGTCTTTTTCAAGATTACCTTGCTGTAGACGAAGGTGATGAGCAGCAGCACGATCGCATAAGGCAGCCCTGCATGTACCAGCACTTGCGGATAGCTAAGGCCAGTTAACTCCATCAAAGTCACCATCGGAGGAGTGAAAGGCCCAAGCAACAATCCTGCGGCTGCAGCACCGTGAAATAAAATGGCAACGACACTCGAGGAAAGACCAGCAGCTGCAACGACTGGGATCAGAACCGGTGCGATAATCGCATTGGCACCGGCGAGTGTACCCAGCAAGGCAGACAACACACAGGATGCAATCATGGTACTGACCATTGCTTTATTCGGGGAATTGATTCCAACTCTCTTTAAAATAAAGCTCACAATATTTCGGGCTACACCCGTCTTTTCTGCGATTTTGCCTAAACCACCGCCTGCCAAAATGACCAGGCCAATATAGGCGACAAAGTCCGTCATCCCATTTTTTGCGATGACAGTAGCTACATCCATCAAGCTTGCCCCGCTCATTGCAGCCCCAACAATAATGGCGCCGCCAATCGCAGCGATCGGATTCCACTTCAGAAAGATCAGAACAATGAACAGAAACAAAGGAATGAGTCCCCAGAGCGATGGAGCATGTACCATGACAATACCTCCTTGATGACTTGTTTATGGATTATCGTGAACGCAAGAAGCGCAATGCTGTTTCCACTAACATCTCAGAACCAGTGGCAAGTATCCTTTCATCAAGCATGAACTTCGGATGATGCAGAGGCGCATTGAGAGAGGTATCCTCAAATCCACAGCCTAGCCAGAAGAATGCTCCGGGGAAGTTCTGTAAGTAAACTGCGAAATCTTCGGCCACCAGTGCCGGTTCTACATGAGGAAGCGCTCGTTCTCCTAACAAGGCCACACTTGCCTCCCGAACGATTTCTACCATCTCTGGCGTATTGTAGAGAACCGGATAACCGAATTGATACTCGATCTCAACGGTAGCGCCCATACTCATGGCAACACTTTGAACAATCGAATAAAAGCGTTCTTTTATCATTTCCCGGGTCTTGGGTGCAAAGCTTCGTACAGTCCCCTCTATCAACGCTTCGCTCGCAATCACATTGTGGCCCGTCCCCGCCTGGATTTTCCCGAGGGTGACTACTCCTGCGTCCAATGGATTGACATTGCGGCTGACAATCGTTTGCAGAACCTGCGCCACCTGTACGGCCACGATTGTGGCATCGATTGTTTCATGCGGCATGCTTGCATGTCCGCCTTTTCCAACGATTCGAATCCGAAAGCGGTCGGAAGCGCCCATGAAGTTTCCTTCCCTTACACCAATCTGTCCGGCAGGCAAAGCCGGCCAAACGTGAAGTCCGAAGATCGCATCTGGCTTTGGATCAAGAAAGGCTCCTGCCTCTATGAGCGGTTTTGCTCCACCGACCGGACTGTTCTCTTCTGCCGGCTGAAAAACAAGGAGAACCTGACCTGGCAGTTCCTGTTCCATGCTTTTGAGAATTTTTGCTGCGCCCAAAAGCATGGCGGTATGGGCATCGTGTCCACATGCATGCATGACACCTTCATTCAAGGAAGCAAAGGATACACCCGATTGTTCGAAAATGGGCAGTGCATCCATGTCGGCACGAAGCGCTACCGTTGGACCATCTTTCTTTTGACCAATGACAGCCAACACTCCATAGCCTACCATGTTGGAGCGAATATCATGAATTGATAGCTTTTCTAGTTCTTCGCAAACACGCCTGGAAGTGCGCTGTTCTTGCCCGCTTAGCTCAGGGTTGCGGTGAAATTCTCGGCGAAGCTCCTTGATGTAGTTTTCTTCGGCTTTCCCTTTTACTGATGAGTTCAATCGTTCCATTCTGATCCTCCTCGCACAAGAAAACGTTTGCATCGTTAAAAATGACGTTTAGTAGTCGTTAAATAGCGATAAGAAAACCTCTATCAAGGCGTCTTCAAGGAAGAGCGACCGCGTTTTAGCGGAAAGTTTTCATGCGCTCCAGAATTCATAAGCGTCGCGCTTATAAATTCTTATACGTTAAAATAATGGGGCCCTTTGTTTGTCCCCCCTTTGATCTCTTGTTTTGTCGTTTAGTAGTCGTTATATTACTTGTAAAATTAATATACTCATAATTCGATATCTTGTCAATTTAATATTCGATATTTTTCGTTTATTTATTCTATTATTATGCTTGAAAATGATATAGATTCACACATCTCTTACGAAAAAATGGACTGCCCCAGTCAGTAACCTCAAAAATCAAAAAAGCGGTAGCCATGAACGAGAATAATGTCCTAGACTACCACTGTTTTATTGAACTATTGAACCTGTTCGTTCATGCAGTAGTAACTTAACTTGTGAGACGGTTTAGCTTAACGGTTCTATCGGGGGAAAGCAAGAAGGAGCTTGTCGCGGCGCGACAGCCCCTAGAAATCCAAGTGATTAACATAACACTACTTCTTTTCCCTCCGCACTTCTGCCGGACGCCGCCGAAATGGCTTTCAATCAAGGCGCCTCCGGCGTCTTGCGAACTCCATGTATACCTCTTCCAACGTCGGATTCCGCTCCGCGGGAATTTTCGCGTCCCGGCCATTCCGGAGCGCCTCGTGCAGCATAGCCGATTTCCACTGCTGCGGCGATTTTGGCCCGGATACGGCTCCATCCGCCATGAAAAGTACCTGATCGACCCAATCCTCGATTTCCATAAACATATGACCGACCAGCAATATGATGCAGCCGTTCGCATGTTCGTGCAGTAGATCCATCACATGGGCCCGCTCTTCCAGATCCAGCCCTTCCAGAGGTTCATCCAGAAGCAGCAAATGCGGATCGTTCAGTATCGCTTGAGCGATCGACAATCTTCTTCTTTGCCCGGTGGATAACGATTTGATGGGGAATTGCCCGAATCGGGCAAGGCCAACGTCCGTCAGCACCTCTGCGACCCTGTCCGGAATCAGGCGGGGCGGGATTAGCTTCATTTCCGCCGTATAAGTCAAAAAATGTTCCGCCTTCATCTCCTCGTAAAAGGCAAACTGCTGGGAAACGTAGCCGAGCCGTTCCCGAAACCGTTTGCCCCCTAGCTGTCGACCTCGCAGCGTAAACCGAATGTCGCCTTGGCCGAAAGTTCGGATGCCAGCGATGCATTCGAGCATCGTCGTTTTGCCGCTTCCATTGGGGCCGAATAAAGCGTTTATTCCCGGCGACAAGGAAAACTCCGCACCTTCAAACACCCAAGGAGCCGACGACGAATGGCGGAACGCCGCCTTGCGCACATCAAGCCGGATCATATCGTCCTTTATCCCCTTTCCCGCCGTTTCGGATTGTCCGGCAAGCGATGAAGAAGAGAATCGCCGTTATCGCGAATGCGATCATGCGGCTGCTTCCCCAAAATGCATAACCAGTGTCGCTCATGAAGTAAAAAGGTCCGAGCACGTCCCTTAGTGTTAATTGCGCCGCCCATACCGCCAGTGACAAACCGGCTCCAATCCGCAGCCCGAAACGGACGATGGCGGCAAATGCCAGCGCGGTGCAAAAGCATAAAGGCGCCAACCAACCGATGATAAATGCGAACAACGGACCGGACTGACCGGTCAGCGATAAGAGGACGCTTGCCGCCAAAGCCAGTATCATGTCATACAGAACGATTATGCCCAGCCGTCCCATCATCATCTCGACCGGAGAGACCGGGAAAGTCGCCTCCAGCTTGGACATCGGCGTGCCATACGATCTCAGCGCATAGAAGACACCGATTCCGGCTACAAATGACGATACGAAGACGAAGCTATTGATCCCGTCGCGCCCGACAAGAGGCATTGCGAGTACGCCGAAAATCATGATGACAGCCGATACGACCCAAAACGCCTTGGAAAACAACCGAACTTGAGGCGCGATAAAGCTAATGAGCGCAACCCATAGCGGCGCGCTTCCCGGTTCCGCATGCAGCAGACGGTCGGCAAACCTCAGCCGCTCTGGCTCGGCCGCCAGCGGAGTCAAGCGTGCGAGAAGCGCCTTCGTCTGTTCATCAGACGGACCTGCCACCCGATATCGTTCCAAACCGCGCGCGGTTTCCTCGAACGCTTCCCGGTCCCATTGGCCCGCATCGCCCTTGTCCGCTTCTTCGCGGAAAATCGGCTCCAGTTCCCTCCATATGTCTTGTGTCCGTTCACCCGGGGGAATGCGCCTTTCCATGCAGATCCACCTCCTCCGTTTTCAATAGATGGGACATCTTTTTAAATGTCTTATAAAGCTTCGTCTTGATCGAGCCTAACGGCTGATCCAAAATTTCCGCAATTTCGTCCAGCTTGAGCTCGTGATAAAACCTGAGAACGATCACTTCCCGCTCGTCATCCGCCAAGCTGCCGAGCGCGCGAATAACCGCTTCCCGTTCCCACTGCCGCTCCAAAATGGACGAAACCGTGTCTCCGGCAGAATGAAGGGACATTTTATCGGCTCCCCACAACGCTTCCTTGCGATAAGCCGACGACTTCCAAACGTCCTTGCACAGGTTGGTGGCTATGCGGTAGATCCATGGGCGAAACCGGCTCGGCAGGCGTCCTGTCCTTACGGTCTTGCATACACGGATAAAGCATTCCTGGCATAAGTCTTCCGCTAGCGATCTGTCATTCAGCATCCGCTGCAAATATTCGTAAATCGGTTTATGATAGCGATACACAAGCGCCTCCAAGCCGGCCTCGCTCCCATCCGCGATCTGGTTCAACAATTCCTCGTCGGAAATCATAGGCATCCCTCCTTTCTCCCGGCTCATTTCGTTGGCTCTTATTTCTCGAGTCTGTCTGTATCGGCTCGCCGCTTCGACCGAAACCGCTTTTGGAGCATATAGGCGCCTACTCCGATCGGGGAGTAAGCCGTAAATGCCAATATTCGTTGCAGAAGCCCCCTAATCATGGATTTGTCGATTTCCACCATTCCGCTCATGATCGGAATCATAGCCACAAACAACAAGATATTGGCGATGAGGTAGCCTTTCAAAAGCCGCGAATCGCTTTGCTTCCACAATGCGATGACAAAAATAAACGGCAGCAGGAACGAGCCGATCCCCAAAATTCCACCGCCATGTCTCGGGTCGGGACTGGGGAATATGCCCGATAATAGGGTGCCGATTCCGTTGGAACAAACGGCTATCGACGCGATCCACGCCAAAAATGGACGGGTTCCAAGACGCAGGAACACACGCAAAAAACCGAAAGCAGCAATAAGGGTCGCGATTCCGAGCAAAATAATCGCCGCATTGACCGGCAACGGGTAGATAGCATGATTGGAGCCGAGATCGCTTGCGGTATTCCTTATAAAGCTATAACCCGGGTAAAACGGCGCGGCGATGACGGGGATACCGAAATAAAGAAACGGGATCGCCATGCCCACGCGAAGATAAGCTTCCGTACCGCTCCGCGCCTTCTCCGAATGTGCGGCAATTTCGCGGCCGCTCTGCCACAAAGATAATAAACGTCTATTCTCTTTCATTCCGCGCGACCTCCTTCTGCCCCTTCCTTTTATGGAGCCAAACTGTTTAAAAACATGATGAAATCCTTATCGACATCTTGTTCATTTCCTTCATAACGGCGCGCGTACTCGTAAATTTGCCGGATCGCCTCGGGAAAACGCTCTTTTCCGAACGCTTCGTACACTTTATTCATCGCCAAGTAAACCGGATGCGGCGAACCGTTCCATTTATGCCTGCTCGGGATAAACAAAGGTTCGTCCTGCTCGGTACCGTTATGCCTGATCGATTGCGATATTGCTTCCGTCATATATCCGGCTAGCTTAGATAGGGGGACGGACATGACGCTTGCATCAAGAAGCGTTGCCCGCAAAAGATCCTCGTCGAAATAAGACAAGCCGTTAAAGGTCATCGAAGCTGGATGGTTCGAATAAGATAAATAGTTGAAGCCATTGCTATCAATCGGTTTAAGAAATTCACCCTTGATCAGCGGTGATCTGAATAGCAGTTGGTTGTTGAACGATTCGTTTTGCACCCGACCCGGATAATCCGTGCGGATGAAATGGATGCGGCTCGGATAAAAAGCATCTGGATTGAGCATCTTCGCTATTTGGGATAGCTCCGTATAATGCACAAGTAGGTTGCCGGCAATGCTCTTCGCACGGGCCGGAGGAATTTGATTCGATAAAACGATCGAAACCGTCGCCTGATTATTCGATTCCCTCCACTCGGTCATATTCCCGCCAATGAGGTTGAAGCCGCGAACGCCCGACGCATCGAATACGACACGCTGTCTCCCATCTGCCACTTGAGAATTTGTCCTTTCCCCGTTCGCGATAAGCTGCATCCGCTCGCCCGCTTCAACCTCCACATGAAAATCGGCAGGCAGCCGGTAAGGCTCGCTCTCTCTAACGGCTTCATCCACAACGGGACTTGACAGTCTTTCGTCGAAGTGTACTTGCTCCAGTTCGGCCAGCCTGTCGGTTCCCGGGTAAGGGTACCATCCGTAATATCCCGGCAGGAACAGCTTCTCCGGATCGACAAAAACTCTTCGCTCCCAATGGGCATCAAGGGAATCATCGATTCCTCCGGACCCTTGCGGATCATACCAATCATTGATCGTACCTGCATATTCCATCGTCGTTTCCACCACTGTTCGAGGCTGAACGGGCCGAGCCGGGACAACCCATACTACATCCTCTCCAGGCTCCCACTCGAAGGCTGCCGGCATCCCTTCGACCTTTATTTCATTGATTTGGAAATGATGCCGGAGCGACAGCGGAAAGCGGTCAATTGCCTCCTGACCTCCATGCTGCAATTGGATCGCGCTCCGCACTTCCATACGGTGCTTTTCCCCGATATTCACCTTCAAATCGTATTTGAGGGCTGTCAGCATGGCGTACTTCCGACCTAGAAGGAGCATGTTCTTATACTGCTGCGTCAGTGGATTCACGTTCGGGTCCGCTTCTTCACCTGCCAGAAACCGTTCGACAGCAATTCGATTGATCTCCGAAGGATTTTCTTGGAGCAGCTTTCTGTAAAATGCGAAATTCTCCTTGGACGATTCGGTACGCTCCTTCCATATGGACGCATAGCTGAGGACGCTCATAACCATTGTGACGACGGCTGCGGCGGAAATCGGGTACAAGACGGTATTCCGACTCTTTTCCTTTCTTCCCCTCTTCGCGCTGTACACGATTCCTCCGAATAAGAGGACGATCAGCGCGGTATGGAACAAGCGAAGAAGCCCGTATGCCGCAGCGTCCGTAAAGCCCCATAATTCCGAATAAAAGCCCAACCGGGTCAAGTCGGTTAATCCAATATCGACCAAATAGGTCCACTGGGCCGGTATCCATTCGAGAAAAATAACATTGGCCAAAAACAAAACAGCCGCGACAATCGCCAAGCTATACAAATAAACGATGCGGTTGCGGGTCCAAGTGCCGATCCAATAACCGAGCAAGATCGTAAAGGTCGTCGGAATGACGAATGAGCCAAGCATGGATAGTCCCATTGCCATGGAGGAAAACGCCATTCCCGCACGCAAAGCATGATAGGCGTAAAAGCACGCGGGCAGCAGGGAGAGCGCGCCCAGCGGAATGATCAAGGCAAGCAGTCTGGCCGAAATCAATTGTACGGAACGATAGGGCAAAGCGCCTTGTATCGGACGTGTCTTCGCCACGGTATCCCTTCGCGCCGCCGATACGGCCAAAAACGGTGCCATCATAAACATAAACCACATGAACTTGTATGAACTCGATATGGTATACCACCCGATATCATCCGCATACGCGTTATTGATCAGGGAGATTGCAAAAACCCCGCCTGTTACGGCAAGCAGGATCAAGCCGAACCATCCCCGGAACATAAGCTTCCATTCGACGACGGCATATTTCCAAATCGCAATCATGGCAGCGGCACCTCCGGCTTCATGACATCCATATAAGCATCCTCCAATCCGCTTGCCGCCGGCTCCGCGCCTTCAAAGGGCTTGGCTCCGTCACCGGACAACACGCGTATTTCCCGACCGTAAGCTGTCTTCCGGGAGGAGAGTACTTTCAGGTGCGGTTTGATGGCATCGAACCGGGTCTCCTCGACCATTCCCGTCCATACCCGGCCCCTCACCCGTTCAAGCAGCTGCGCTTGCGTGCCTTGGTAGACGACTCGGCCCTCCTTCATCATGGCAAGCCGACCGCAGCTGCTGCCGATATCGGCTGCGATATGGGTCGACAAAATGACAATACGATCTTTACCCATTTGATCGAGCCACTTGCGAAAACGAATCCGCTCCTCCAGATCGAGTCCCGCCGTCGGTTCGTCGACGATAATCAGCTTCGGCGATCCAAGCATCGCTTGAGCGATCCCGATCCGCTGTTTCATGCCGCTGGAATAGCTCCCCATCAGCTTCTTCGCTTTATCGGTCATATTCACTTGTTCCAGCAGCGAAGCAACCGCCTCTTTTCGCTTACGCGAATTCGTTATTCCTTTCATCAGCGCCACATAATCGAGATACTCGTAACCGGATAAGTTGCCGTATAAACCGAACTCTTGTGGCAAGTATCCGAGCATCGCCCGAATCGCCTGATCATCCCGCCCCAGCTTGCAATCGCCGATCTCCACGCTTCCTTCGTTGGCCGGCAGCAAGGTGGCGAGAATTTGCATGAGCGTCGTTTTCCCAGCCCCATTCGGACCGAGCAACCCGAATATGCCCGGTTGTATCGTTAAGGTGACCCCGCTTATCGCGTGCAAGGCGCCATATGTTTTCCCCAAGTTGGTAATCTGAATTTGCACAGGCTGCCCTCCTCTAAAAATAACCGGCTTGCTCGGTGTTCGCGCGCGTTGAGCATGCTTCGGCTAGTATAACGAGCATGCAGCGAAAAAGATTTGGTATGGCGGCATTTTTTTCGAAACATTTTTTAATCGTCGGCAAACGCCGATGAAATTTTCAATTGCGGAATTTTCGCATGAGAACGGCAAAAAAGCTCAAGCTTATTGAACTTGAGCTTTTTGCCGGCAGCCGAACCGTAGCTAAAAAAGGGATGACAGCTCGATCTTCATATGATTATGAAACAGCTTATAAATAAATCACTTCCCAAAGAATCCTGTACAGCTATGAAAATCCCTTTTCTCCATTATCCTGCCCTTTTAGCATAAAAGCAGTTATTATTTAGCAACTTAACCTTTTTCCTACTTTATTCTTTTGGCAATAGGATGATCATCTTTTAGCTGCAGTAAATCCCATAGGTTCCCATACAAATCTTTAAATACGGCAACCATTCCATATGATTGATCCTGTGGATCTCTCACAAATTCTATCCCTCTTGAAACCATCTCATGATAATCTCTCCAAAAATCATCTGTATGTAGAAAGAGAAAAACTCTACCACCCGACTGGTTGCCAATAAAGGGCTCTTGCTCAGGTTTAGATGCTCTTGCAAGTAATATTGTGGTGCCGACAGACCCAGGCGGAGATACTACTACCCATCGTTTATCTTGTTCGGGCTGATGAATGTCTTCAACTAAAGTAAAATTTAGCTTTTCCGTATAAAACTCGATCGCCTCATCATAATCTTTTACAACTAAAGCGATATGTACGATTGATTGAACCATATTTTTATCTCCTCTAGGTATTGACCTATATTCTCTTATTAAACGACCAAGATCGCGCTTTATTTTACCATATCTCAATACATCTATTCCTGCACCTTGCCGTTTTAGCTCGACAAGCACAACCCTGATTGTCGAACAGCCATTTCTAGCAAAAAAGGAAAAAGCAAACCGTATGGAAACGAATCATTCGGTCTGTTTTTTCCTTTTTTATATAGTAGGAATGATAGTTATGCTTTTGCTTCCATAAAAAATACGGATAAGAACTTTCTGACGCTGATGCGGCATTTTGACGTCTTCTCGCCCGCCTCCAACTCCTGCATGCGTTGGCGGATTTCCTGAAAATCAAACAAACGCGGGGCGAAGTGCTCGAAGGTTGGATTGGCATAATCGGTTAATCCGAGTGACGACAGGTGACTAAATGCTTGCAAAACCATTCGTCTGATGCGCTGCTCCATGGCACGCACTTCTTTTCCCATTGACTGCTCGTCCAAATTCCCGTGAAGCTTGAGCAAAATTTGCGCGTACAGTTCCTTTAACTGAATATCACGGGGTTGATCGCCCCTTCGCTCCTCTTGCGCAAACCATTGCATGATCAGGACGAGATCGGGAGCTCCTGCTTCACTCGCAATCCCTAGCTGGAGCAAGAGCTGCTGCGCTTTTTGCGTCAAATGATCCTGCTCGGTAAATGAGCTTTTCTGGCCCTGATCCGCCGGTTCCTGTTTTCCTTTAATATCCAGGATTTGCAGCGATTTACGGATAGATAACAGCGATGCTTCCAAGGATAAATAATCAGCTACCCGCCTTAGTACAGACATGACTTCCAAACGATTAATCGGCTTTTGGATAAACGTATCAATGCCTTGCAAATACGCCTCTCCGATCATCTCCTTGTTCTCTACTTGTGATACCATGATGAATCTCCCCGCAAAACCTTCCGCCTGCAGCTTCTTGATGGTCTGAATGCCATCCAGCTCTGGCATCAACAGGTCGATCAACACCACGTCAACCCCGTACAGCTGATCGATCGACACCTGATTCCCATCGCTTGCCTGACCCACGATCTCGCCCAGACCGCTATCCTGAATAATTCGCTCCAGCATTCTTCTTATGACGGCATCGTCTTCAATTAGAAAAAAACGGATCACGAGACGACCTCCTTTCTTAGCAATTGATCGGTTGGAATCCGCACTTCAAAATGCGTCATGGCCTCTCGATCATGCAGGATGCACAGGGTTCCGTGCAGGCTTTGCACAATTCCTCTGGCATGCGTGAGCCCAATTCCTGTTGATGAGTTTCCTTGCGCATCGTATTTCGTCGTGTACCCGGGCTGGAATACCCATTCTCGTTCCTCTTGGGAAATCCCTGGTCCACTATCCCGGATGTGAAACACAATATCGCGATGCTCCAGCCCCGCGATCAGTTCGATATTGCCTGTCTTGCTGATCGCTTCTACTGCATTGGCTACCAAGTTGTTAAGCACGGAGAGCAGAGCATAAATTTGGCTGGTCGACAGGCTCATCTGACAACTCCAGGAGAAGTGAATCTCTTTGTCCAGCATTTCTGCATATTTTTGATTCGCCCTGATTACCAGTCCACACAGCTCAGATACGGGAAGCTGCGGTGAAAGTCCTTCCTGATTCATGAGATTGGACAATCCGGCAAGCATCCGCTGCGAGTCTTTTTTCACTTCATGCACATGCTCGGCTATCGTTAAAGCTGTCGGGGATTCTTTGTGCTCCTCCGTTCGCAGCCGTTTGTACAACTGATAGCTTTCGCGCGTAATTTCTTCGAGGTGAGTCATTGATTTTCGCAGGTAAAATGCCTCTTCATATAACTCCGTATTAATCATCCGCAATCTTTCCAGCTCCTGTTGACGGACCTCTCCTACTGCTCGCACTTGCCGGATCGACACGCTGTTGTACAGCCCCACCACAAAAAAACTGCGCAGGGCTCCAAAGAAGAGCAGCATGAAAACGCTCTCCCAAGTGAGCGGAGGTAAATCAGTAAAAGCCAGGCGCAATTGCAACTCCACCAAATTGGATAGAAAATCTACTGAGGCCCCGATTAGCCCTACTAATAAAGGAAACTCCAAATACTTTCTGGCACGGATGATATAAATCAAGAAAGAAAAGCTGAAATAATAGAAGGTAGAAGGAAGATGAACCTGCAAGCTTTCTATCCACGTTCGAGAATCAATCAGCACATCGAGGCCTATTCGAAAGCCGAGGATAAACGTGCCCGTCAAGAAGCCTGTCAAAAGTACAGGTACGGACTGAAACCAGAGCAAGCCGAAAAAGAAAGCGGCGATCCCTAGTGAAAAACGAAAGGACCCGCCAAGGGGATTTACTTTCATCTCTCCAAAAAAGGCGGATGCCAGCACAATAATGAAAAGTATCAACAGGCGCTCGCGCATAATTGCCCCTTTCTGAAATAAAAGATCTCCCATTCCTATTTTACAAAGAATCGGAGATCTGCACAGGTGTAAATATTTAGGCGTGCTTGTTTTCCAGTCGCTTGGAGACGATGGACAAAGCGTAGTTGACCACAAAATACATGACAGCCACGAGCAGGAACGTCGGAATGACATAGTTTACGTTTCGACCGTTAATAATTTGTGCGTGGTTCATCAGCTCAGGCAGAGCGATCACTACAGCAAGCGATGTATCTTTTAACAGCGAGATAAATTGGCTGACGATTGGCGGTACCATGCGTCGCAGCGCCTGTGGCAATACGACGTGTCTGAGCGTTTGAATGTAATTCAGTCCAGAGGAACGGGCAGCCTCAATTTGTCCTTTTTCTACCGATGTCAACCCGCTGCGTACGATCTCAGACAGCATGGCTGCCTCAAAAATCACTAATGCCAGTACTGCGGCATAAAATTTGTCCAGCTTGATTCCAATCTCAGGTAAAGCGAAATACGTGAAGAAAATGATCAATAGGAGCGGTAGATTACGAATCAACTCAACCAGAGTGGCGAGTATTTTAGATACGATCGGAATGCGTGCGTAACGGAGAACCCCGACGACAATCGCAATCGCAAAACTGAAAATAATCGATAGAAAAGCCACCTGCAAGGTAATCCAGAAACCTTCTAGGAGAAAGGTCAAATGACTGGGCGCGTATGCTCCAATAAAGTCCATGGTGTCCCCTCCTTGTTAGCGACCCCTCGCCAAGCGTCGCTCCAGATAGCCTACGAACGAACTCAACGGAAGGGTTAGAATTAAATAGAAAAGACCCACGAAAATATACACATCAAACGTTACAAAGGTATCCGCAGAAATCAGGTCACCAAAATACATCAGATCGAGACCCGCAATAACGCCTAGAACCGAAGAGTTTTTCACCAGATTGATAAACTGGTTGCCCATTGGCGGAATGACCACCTTGATCGCCTGCGGCAAGATGATGTAGCGCATCGCTTGCATGTACGTCAGACCTGAGGAGCGTGCTGCTTCTGTTTGTCCTTTTGGGATGGCCAGAATTCCTGCACGAATGGTCTCCGCAATAAAAGCGGCCGTGTATACAGTCAAGCCTAGCGTTCCCGCGAGGAATGGATTGAGTACGATTCCAATTGCCGGCAGACCCACGAAAAACAAAAAGACAACGAGGATCAACGGAATGTTACGGACAAACTCGACGTACGCGGCACCTATCCAGTTCAGTGGACGAATCGGAGAAATTCGGAAGATAGCGAAGATCATTCCTAATAAAAAGCTGCCGATCAGAGCAAGCAGGCTCGCCTTCAAGGTATTCCCAAAGCCTTCAAGATACATGTCCCAGTGATCAATCAAGATAGAAAAATCAATCATCTCTGTTGCGATCCCCCTCTAGCGTAAGAAAATTAGGGAATGAGCGGTAGCTTAAACCGCCCATCCGTAATGGAGTCGAACAGCATTATTTTTTCGGCTTTTCGCCAATCCATTTTTCGTAAATCTTGTCGTATTCGCCATTCTCTTTCATTTCTTTCAGCAGATCGTTTACAGCCGTAGCGAATTCTGCGTCGCCTTTGCTGATCGCAATGCCGTATGGCTCTTCTGTAAAGGTTTCTTCGGTTACACGGTAGTTCGGATCTTGCTTGGCCATTCCGTACAAAAGAGCGTTATCTGTCGTAAGCGCGTCGCCTTGACCGGCTTTTAGAGCAGTGAAGGCCTCCGCGTAGTTTTCAAATTCAAGGATTTCGGCATCAGGTGCACTCGCACGAATATTTTTCGCAGAAGTCGAGCCTTTCGCTGTCACGACTTTCATGCCTTTCTTCAGGTCCTTCAGACCGTTGATACCGCTATCTTTTTTCACCAGCAGCGATTGGCCTGCCATGAAGTAAATATCAGAGAAATCTACTTCTTTTTTGCGCTCCTCAGTGATCGTCATCGTCGCGATAATGGCATCAATCTCACCGTTCTTCAGCATTGGAATCCGCGTCTTGGAAGTCACTTCTTTCAGCTCGATCTTGTTTTCGTCACCTAGTACTTTCTTTGCAATCGCCTTGGCGATATCAATATCAAAGCCCTCTACGTTACCAGATGCCGGGTCTTTCAAGCCAAACAGGTTCAGGTCATACTTCACGCCTACCACGAATTTGTCTCTTTCCTTGATTTTTGCCAGTGTCCCTCCACCTGCTGCTCCAGTTGCTTGACCGCCTTGGGCTGCGCCTTCGGTTGTCTTGCCGGCTCCACAGCCTACCAGTGCAGTAGCGCTCAGCATTAGAACTAATCCCATTCCCGCGACTTTCTTCCATACGTGGTTTGCTTTCATCTGAATACCCCTTTTCTCTCTTTTGGTTAGGTTTTTTAGTGATTCAAAATTCGGCTCAAAAACAAACGTGCCCGCTCTTCACGCGGATTGGCAAAAAACTCTTCTGGAGTAGCCTCTTCCAGTATCCGGCCTTGGTCCATGAATACGATTCGATCGGCTACTTCACGGGCAAAGCCCATTTCGTGTGTCACGACCACCATCGTCATTCCTTCTTGGGCCAGCTTCTTCATCACATCCAGCACTTCCCCAATCGTTTCTGGGTCCAGTGCAGAGGTGGGTTCGTCAAAGAGCATGATTTTTGGCCTCATCGCCAGCCCACGTGCGATGGCGACGCGCTGCTGCTGCCCGCCGGACAACTGCGTAGGGTACATATCTGCCTTTTCCGGAATGCCTACCTTTTCCAAATAGTACAGTGCGGTCTCATCTGCTTCCTTTTGGGAGACGCCCAATACTTTGACAGGAGCGAGCGTAATATTTTCCAGCACGGTTTTATGCGGGTAGAGATTGAAATGCTGGAACACCATGCCGATGTTGCGGCGCACCATGTTGATATCCGTGTTTTTGTCGTTCACCTGTACATTGTCAACGACCAGTTCTCCGCTTGTAACCGTTTCCAATCTGTTGATGCAGCGAACCATCGTACTTTTTCCAGAACCGGACGGGCCAATGACCACGACCACTTCTCCCTGGTTGATATGCAGGTCGATGTTCTTCAGGACATGAAAGTTGCCGTAATGCTTGTTTACTTGATGAAAACTAATCAACCAGACTCCCCCTTGCTCTCTTTCTTACTTCGTATCGTAAGGGCGCTCTACCCAAAACTACCGAAAAAGACAAAGAAAATATTATTTTTCTTTATAATTTTCTAATAATAGGTTTTGGTCAGGCTGTTGTGGAGGAGAGGAAACCGGGGAAAACGCTCCAGGTTCTTGGGTCTCTTGCTTGGGGGTCATCCCTGCACGGCTGCATGGAAAAAGCGAAGCCGCGTCCAAAGCAGCCAGTTCGAGGGGGCCTCTCAAAGGTGGACGCTTAAAAGCGTGTTTCGCTTTTTCCATTACGCCTCGGTGGAGCCCCAAAGACCTTCGCTATTTTCCCCGGTTTCCTCTCACCAGCCTTTGGGTTTTCACTGGACATTTTTTGGGGGATTCTCCAAGACGTTTTTAAAGTCACGCTAAAAGAAAATAAAGTAATTTAATGGAAGAAAAGGTTGTGGGCAACGAACTTGCTGGATCTCTATACGACACCCCCAATGGCCCTCAAAATGTTTCCTTTTTCAATCAAAACAAAGAGCTGTCCCGATCACAGTCATCAATGTACTCAAAAAGGCAGGCAGTTCATTGCAGGAGATCAAGGATTTTTTTCAGAACCCATCGGGTGGTAATAATTTTGCCATGGTGGTTAATTTTTTGATGAACACGGTGATCAACTTGATTGACGTTTACAAAGTCGCCCATTATTTTAAAATCTCAGCTACTTAAGGTAGACCATCTGATCACGCTAGGATAAATAGTTCAATACAGGTAGCAACAGTCAGACATTATTTCGCTTCACATTTGTCCAAACTAGATGGACTTTTACCGAGTCGTCAAAACAAAGAAAAACGCCTAAATGTGAATTCAGGCGTTCGGTAACATAATGTGCAATTATTTTTGCAAGAGAACTAGGCCATTTTTTGTATATTTGTATTCTTGAGGAGGAGCATTATCTGTCATTTGAACCACAAAAGTGGGGTCAGTATATAAAACGCTTCTAGCGTTTAGTGCTTTATTCAGGTTAACACTCACCAATTGATTATTTTGTATGGTGTAAATCACAGTCTCATATGCATTAGGACTGCCGTATGAGGTGATGATTGCTTCAATTCCATCTTGGTCTAGGTTGACTATAGAAGGAGGGGAATTAAGGTATAGAAAAATCGAAGGAACATTGTTGTTAATCGTCAAGTAGTATTGAAAAGAACAATTAGCCCCACATAGTCCCCCAATATCAATAACAGACTGTTTAAATAATGACGATGTTTTGACTTGTAATTGATCACTGTAAACCGGTGCGCCTATATCTCCTATTTCATAAAGGTTTGTTCCGATTTGAATGCCTCCAAATAGAAGTATATCGCTCTCATTCGGTTTCGTAAAAGCGATAACCTTTACTTGATCTACCTGGACTTCCTTTACTATCTTTTGAATATCTTCTTTCTTCAAAGGCATGACTTGTTTATCTACTTTGACAGGTTCATAGGTAAGAGGAATAGTACCGTTTTCTGCGTCTGAATTTGTTGAACCTACTGGCTTTTGATCTCCACAACCTGTCATTACTAACAAAAGAAACAAAATGCATATGTATGACCGTAACTGTCTCAAAATTTTCACCTATTCCTTTAATTAATTTTATACTATTATTATATACAGAAAAAGGGTATTTACCAAATACATCCAAATGACCAAAAACGAACGAAAAAACATTCGATAATTTCCTATTTATCACCAGTCTTTTTGATTCCCGCGTTCATGCTCGGCACTCCCTACACAGATTCCTCCACGTACGGAATCGTCAATGGACCAAGCGGCAGCACAGCAACGGTCATCTCTTCACCGTACTTTTTCCTGAGCTCTTGCAGATTTTCACTGATGTTTCTCGTCGGTTTAAACATCGCCAGCTCTATCGTTTCATCGGACAGGCTGGAATAGACGTGCACGTCTGCCCAGACCTGGATCACTGCCTGTTTTTGCACCTGCCATTGGTCAAAAATCTTGAAGGTCGGATCATTGATCATGTCCAAAATTTCCTGTGGCGTTTTGCGCATCTGTAGGATGCTGGCATAATTCCCGTGGTTCGGCAATCCGTCCGAACACTCTGCAGCGCAAATGATTGTCCCGCCTTTTTTGACGATTTTATGCGCGGCACTCATGCCTTTTACCGCCTGATACAGGTTCTGGTCCAGCGGATAGCCGGAGTTCGACGTGATAACGACATCGAAGCGGTGATCGCAGCGGATCATGGCATGCTCCTTGGCAAAGGCGCATCCCTGGTCATGGGCCTCGAACAGCTCGCCTGCAAAAACCGCCGTAATCTCTTTTTCGCGATTTAACGTAACATTCAGCATGAAATCGGGCTTGCACATCCGGTTGACTTCGCGGGCCATGTCTTGCACCGGATTATTCTCCATATTCCCCCACGTCGCAAGCGGGTCGCCGATCATTCGAGCGTTGTGGAAGGTCATGATCGTCTCGATCCCTGCGATCCCTGGCATGATGCCCTTGGGTCCACCGGAAAAACCGGCAAAGAAATGCGGCTCGATAAAGCCTGTCACGATTTTAAAATCGGCTTCCACGTATGCTTTGTTCAAGTACGCCTCACAGCCAAAACGGCTTTCTCCGACCTTTACCAGTTCCTCTTTCTCATGGCAATGATGGTTGATGACACGCACGTTGTTCACGACCCATTCGCCCAGCATTTGCACGAATTCTTCCCGCGTTTGATCGCGATGGGTACCAGTCCCGTTAATCACAACGAAATTTTCCAGCGGAACATGGGAGAGCTCCGATAAAATCCATGGCACCAGTTTGTGATTGGGGGTAGGTCTGGTGATGTCGCTGATCACAATCGCTACTGTATCTGCGCTTTTGACTAGGTCACGCAAGGGTGCTGTTCCAATTGGGCTCTGTAATGCTTGTCTTACGGCTTCTTCTTCGTTTTCCAATCCTGGCAGGTTTTTCGGCTCGACGATTAGGGAGTCATCAGGTACTTCTATCGATAAGCCTTCTTTTCCATAGAGCAACGTCGTTTTCATTTGGTTCTCCTTTTCGTTCGGTTTTCCAAGCTACACATCGACATGACTTCTTATCAGCTTGATCGTAAATGGGTACCCGAGAGATACGTCCTGAGAACCTGCTCAGCCGTTTGTGCCAGCAAATCAGACGCTTGCTCCATCGCTTCCGCAAGCGACATGGGTCTATTCACGATGCTGGTCACGCTGTGAATTCCATATTCGTACAGCGTGTCAATGCCGCTCCCAATCGACCCTGCGAGCACGAAAACCGGAATCCCCCTCTTTTGTGCTTCTTGTGCGACCCCCATTGGCGTTTTCCCCGAAGCCGTCTGATAATCCACTTGCCCCTCTCCCGTAAAAACGAGCGCTGCATCCTGCATTTTTTCGCCAAGCTTTGTGTACTCGATCACGATGTCGATGCCACGCTTCATCGTAGATGGAAAAAAAGACTGGAACGCTCCGCCGATTCCACCTGCTGCACCTGCACCCTCTAATTGATGGAGCGAAATGCCTGTTTTCGCCTGAACCAGGTCAGCCCACATGCCAAGAGAACGATCTAAAGACTCTACCATCTCCGCTGTCGCTCCTTTTTGCGGACCAAACACATGGGATGCGCCATTCGGCCCGATCAAAGGATTCTGCACATCCGACGCGATCAAAAAATGTGATTCACGAATTCGCGAGTCCAGATTCTGGTCATCTATTTCTACAATCCTGTGGAGCTCCCCGCCCCCAAAGCCAACCTCGTTTCCATCGGCATCCAAAAGTCTCACGCCAAGAGCTTGCAGCATACCGATTCCGCCATCATTCGTAGCGCTTCCGCCTATCCCTACGATAAAATTTCTGCAACCGTCATCCAGCGCCCGCCTGATCAATTCACCCGTGCCATACGTCGTGCTAATCATCGGATTTCTCACTTCTGGCGGAACCAGGATCAATCCGGAAGCGCTAGCCATCTCAATCACGCACGTTACCTGATCCCCCAAAATGCCGTAAGCCGCTTTCACAGGTACGTGCATTGGTCCCGTCACGTCAACCTCTACCCTTCGTCCATAAGTGGAGGTAATGAGACTTTCCATTGTTCCTTCTCCACCGTCTGCCACAGGCACCAGAACGGTATGCGCATCTGGCAAAACCTTTTTAATTCCGGCTTCGATCGCTATCGCTGCTTCTGGCGCGGACAAGCTTCCTTTGAATGAATCGGGTGCGATGATCATTTTCACTTTCCAACCCCACTCCTTAGTAAAGCGCTAACATTTTGGTTTGTTTCTCATTATAGTGTTTCGATATGCGAAATTCATCGTTTGTCGCATACAAAAAAACATAGTAAATCGACTGATTTTTTCATACATTTAATACAAAATAGGTCGAAAAGGCGGTGTCGGCTGGTGCTGACCGAGAAAATCGCACAACAGATTGTTCGAGAGACGATGAACCGTTTGAACCGCAATATCAACATCATGGACAATACCGGGACTATTATCGCTTCCGGCGACCCTGCGCGGGTCAACCAAATACATGAAGGCGCCTCCGATGTCATCCGAACGAAAGAGCCGCTGCTCATCACTAAAGACAATCAGCAGCATTACAAAGGCGCCCGGCCCGGCATCAACCTGCCCATTCACTTTCAGGACCAAATCATTGGCGTCATCGGGATTACAGGCAATCCTGAAGAGATTCTCGAATTCGGCGAGCTCGTGAAAATGATCACGGAAATGATGATCAATCAGTCTTTTCTCGCTTCCCAAATCGAGTGGAAACAGCGGATGAAAGAGATGGTTTTCGAAGAATTGGTCAAAGCGGAGCCGAACTATGATGCTGTTGAACAGAGATTGAATCTGCTGAAAGTGAAATTAAAACCTCCTTTTCATGTATCGCTCATCCAGATCGGTGAAATTCCCCTGCAAAGCCAAGAGCTGATTCAAAGAATGGAAGTGCTTCTGGACGATCAACATCTTTTGGTAGGATTTTTAAAGGTGAATCGGCTGTTCATTCTCACTTCCGACCTTGCCGAACAAGCTGTGAAAAGAAAGCTGGAAACGATTCGCGCATACATGCAACACGCAGGAATCCCTTTTCATATCGGTTTAGGCTCAGGAGTCATGGAACGAGGGGAAATTGGGAGATCGCGGGAAGAGGCTACATTAGCGTTATTGCTCGGAGATGGAAAACAAGGGGTAACCGCTTTTGCAGATATTGAAAACCTTGCACTGATCGACCGGATCGACTCGCATGTGAAGCAAAAATACGCAGAACGTGTTCTTACCCACATGACTCCCAAATTAATCGAGACGCTGGAAGCCTTTCTCTCAAACAATCTCAGCATTACGGAAACTGCCAAGACAATGTGCATCCACCGCAATACGCTCCTCTATCGTTTATCGAAAATCAAAGATTTGACTGGCTATGATCCGCAAGCATTCCAAGACGCCGTCTCTCTCCAATTGGCTGTGTGGATCCATCAGATTCGGACAAGGACAGATGAATAATAGAAAAGAGCCAGTTCATCCCTTGTTCGTCAACATAGAGATGGCTGGCTATTATACGTTTTAAACGACCTCTTTTATTGAAAAATCAAATCCTCTACGTTGCGCGTATGCTGCGTGATCGAGAAGCTGCCCTCTTTGGTTAAAATGACAGTGTCAGAGTGCCGGAATCCCCCAACGCCTGGTACATACACCCCCGGCTCAATCGTAAAGACCATTCCTTCTTGCAGAACGAGCGAATTGTCAAAGCGAAGATAAGGCTCCTCGTGCTCGGTCAAGCCTAGGCCATGCCCGATGCGATGATTGACATATTCGCCATATCCCGCTTTTTTGAATACTTCGTACGCCGCCAAATCTACTTCCCTGGCAGCGATTCCCGGCTTGATCATCTCCATGCCGACACGTTGCGCTTCCACAGCCAGCTTAAACAAGTCCTTCTGCTTCTCGGTCGGCTTGCCTACAATAAACGTCCGCTCATTTTCTGCCCGATAGCCATTGAACCACACCTGCCGGCTATGGATCACCACATCCCCCGGCTCAAACTTGCGTGTGCTCGAATAGAGATGAGGCTTGACGCTGTTTGGTCCCGAGCAGGTCCAGTTCTCATATCCGATGATGTCATTCTCGTACAGATCAGATGCCATTTCCAAAAGCAATTTGTCTCCGTATGCATCCAGTTCCAACTCACTGATGCCTACCCTGGCATGGCTTAAGGATTCGGCCACGGCGTAATCGGATAGTTGTCCTGCCACTTTTAACAAGGCTATCTCGTCTGAATCTTTGATGAAACGCATTTCCATAATAAATAAACCGATATCTGCCAGTTCAAACCCTTTTTTCTGCAGGTATAGAAACATGCCCGCAGAAAGACTGTTCATCTCTACGCCCAGCCTGGCTCCCTTTGGATAGCGTGCAAGCAATTTGTCGAGATGATCCCGATAGGAAGATTCCTTGTGAGCCATTTCTATTTGTTCATAGTACACATGAATATGTGAGCCCCGCGCTTTTTCTGCCGCATGCAATTCTTCCAATGCCGGGACGATCAGATCGGTCTGGTCCTTGCAAACGAGGTAGACGATCGGCCGAGAATAACTGATGGCACGAAAGCCGCTAAAGTAATACTGATTGTCCGGGTCCCAGATCAGACAAACGTCTATCTGTTTTTCACCCATGATTTGACGCAGTCGCTGCCCTCTTCCCTCGTAGTTCATCTTCTGCTTTCTCCTTCAGGTAGAGCTATCCATATGCCTATCGAATTGACCAGGACGCTACTCTACGATTTTACTCATCCAAAAGTCTACACATGGTCCCGTGGAATCTCACTTGTCCAGGTTTTCGTGAAGACCTGAGTTTCACCCTCGTACGCGTCAAGCTGAGTCGTAAGGTAAAACTTTGTAGCATCCGCCGACATGATGCTGACGCTCTCCAGCCTCGTCTGCCACTCGCCGCGACCGACGTTCAGGGTCCATTCACAACGCACTTGTGCTGAAAGTGGATTCCCCTCTTGAATGGTATACATATTGCGGTTGACGCTGCCGTATTCGATTCCGTTCGGCAAAAGCCTGCGTGCTCCCTCGTCAGAGAAATCAACCAATCGCCAGACTCCCTGAATCAAGTCATGCTGAACTTCGCGGGTGCGACTCTCCTCGCGCAGAATCTCTCGCTCCATCACGGCTGCTGTCTCCGGCATCCCAAAAGGGGTCAGCTCATCATCGGCGGGCTGAGGTGGTCTCACTGGCAGCGTAAGACGGGTCTTTTCCCCTGTGAACACCGAAAGCGTGACCGGCTCAGGAGATGGCCATGCATGCGGCCAATAATTTGGAGACAAAGCGACCTGCCAGCGGTGTCCAGCCGGCAATACGTGCCCAATTGCGTTAAGGCGCACTGTCACCGTATATCGCTCACCCGGCACCAAAGCTGCAGGATGCTCATGGCTCTCCCGATGGGTCAAATTGAGCATGCCCCAGCTTACCAGAGTCGAGGCTCCGTCCGGTGCGACGTCACACAGACGTACCGCCAAAAGGGCATTGGGACGGTCGGAAGACAGCTCAACTGTTACCTCTGGATAGCCCAAAATTTCCATCGGTGCTGCCAGTGGCTCCGATGTGAAACAGACCGCCAGTCCATTTTCCAGCCGCTGATCAGAAGCCAGGTCACCCGCCTGTCCAAATGGGCAAAATACGCCTGCGTACAATCCATGCGCTTGCATGCCAGATACCGTAATCGCCTGCTCTTCTTTGATCGGTTCAGTGACTAATTGTTGATCATTCAACCAGTAGCCGACAGGCCGGATAGTTGGCGAAGGCCACTGCGTCTCGGCCACCCAGCGTCCCGGCCGCTCTGGATAATCGACGTGAGGAGGCACACTCTCCTGCATCCACGCCCGCAGCATAGGCTCGTCCATGATTTTCGTGTCGACCCCTTTTAGCCAATAATCCCACCAGCGCAGACACTCTTGCAGAAAACCAATGTTGGGTCCAGGCACCGCAACCTCAGGATATTCGTGTGCCCACGGGCCGATCAGTCCTTTTCGCGGACCTGGCAGTCCCTCCAGCAACCGCATAATCGCATTCGTATAACCATCCGCCCAACCGCCTACGGCAAAAACCGGAATTTCGATATCAGCGTAGTTCTCGCATACAGAGCCGTGCTTCCAATAATCGTCTCGCCGTTGATGCTGCATCCACGCTTCCACGAACGGAGGTGTCTTCTCCAACCGCTCAAGCCAATTGGATCGCCACTTTTCTCCAACAACTTGCGGATCTGCCGGACGGCCATTGTATACCAGCATCGTGGATGCCCACCAAAGCATGTCGGAAGCGAGCACGCAACCGCCCAAATAATGAACATCGTCAGCGTAGCGATCGTCCGTTGAACAAAGCGTAATGACTGCTTTTAGTGCTGGCGGTCTCTTCGCAGCTACCTGCAGCCCGTTAAAGCCTCCCCAAGACTTCCCGATCATCCCTACTGATCCCGTAGACCAAGGCTGGGCAGCGATCCACTCCAATACACAGGCTGCGTCATCCTGCTCCTGCGGCAAATATTCATCGTACAAGATCCCGTCTGAATCGCCGCATCCGCGCATGTCGACCCGGATGCTCGCATACCCGTGACCAGCAAAATAAGGATGGCGAATCGAGTCACGCAGGGCTGTAAAGTCATTTTTGCGATAGGGGATGTACTCCAAAATCGCCGGCACCGGATTCTGCTCTGCATCCTCAGGCAGCCAAATCCGTGCGGCCAAACGTGTACCGTCGGACATCGGAATCCAGACGTGTTCGATCTCACGTACCTGCCTTGGAAAATCAGTGATAGTGGAACGGATAGAATCACGAACATTAAAAACCACAGTAAAAACCCTCCTTCAGTACGGTCTCTCTCTACTCTCTTTTACAAGAACAGCTTATATAGATGGATTGCTGCATAGAGCCGCCTCACATTGATTGCGAAGCGGCCGGTGTTATCGTTATGAGCTTCGTTTGCTGGGCTCCCGATCCGGGGCAACCATGGTTTGCTCAGGTATCATGTGCGCTTGATCTTCCTTCAGCCATCTAATCAACGACGCAGCAAGCAGCACGTACATAATGATGACGGGAACGGAAACGACTACCGAAGACGTTTGTACGACCTTCAGTCCACCAATGAGCAACAGGGACACCGCCAGAATCGCTTGCACCGCACCCCACAGCAATCTGTGCCAACGCGCTGGCTCTTGCTTGTCCTTCAGCTCTTTGGTCGCAATCGCAGACAAAATATAAGTAGCAGAGTCAAGCGATGTTGCCAGGAAAATAAACCCGAGGATCAGGAAGAACGGCAAAACGATCGAGCTGAGCGGCAACGATTTCAGCAAAGCAACGACGGCTGCCTGCCCGCCCTGACTGTCGAGAATTTGTGAGAGCGGCAAAATGTTGTTGATTTCCACATGCAGGGCATAACTGCCGAAGACTGCGAAATACATCCATCCCCCCAAGGAACCCCAGAGCAAAATGCCGCCAATCAGCTCCCGAATAGTCCGTCCTCGAGAAATGCGCGCTACGAACAGTCCCATAAACGGCGAGGTTGCTGCAAACCAAGCCCAGTAAAAGACCGTCCATGCTTGCGGGAATCCGCCCTTTTGGATCGGGTCTGTAAAAAAGCTCATACGGGCGAAGTTTTGGACCATGAGCCCAAAGCTATTCGTAAAGTTGGACAGGATAAACAGTGTCGGTCCGACCAGAAACACAAAGATGGCAAGCCCCAAGGCCATATATACATTGATGTCACTCAGTTTTCTGATGCCTTTGTACAATCCCATGTATGCGCTTGCACAATAAAGAATTGTCCAAATCACAATAATGATGATGCTGAGGAAAAGTCCTTGTTCGATCCCGAAAATTTCTCCAATCACAGAAGAAATCATAGGGACACCTAGTCCGAGCGATGTACCGAGACCGCCTACCAGACTCCAAATAACCAGGATATCAATCACTTTGCCAACCCAACCATCAGCATATTTGCCCAGTACTCCGCTGCATGCTGTACTGATTTTGAGAGAAGGCTGCTTACGAACAAAGAAAGAGTACGCGATCGTTACGGTTGGCAATGCATATAAGGCCCACGCAGATAATCCCCAGTGAAACATGCCGTATGTAAGTGCCCATTCAGCAGCCTCTGGTGTTTTCGGCTCGATGCCAAATGGCGGCCCGACGTAGTAGTAAATCGGTTCCATCATCGACCAGTACATGATGCTGGTTCCCATCCCAGCGCAAAACAGCATCGCTCCCCAGCTAAAGCTGGAAAACTCCGGCTTGTCCTTTGCTGTGCCCAGCTTCACTTTGCCATAACGGCCAAACCCTAACCAAATCAGAATGGCAAACATCCCTGCCGTGAGAAACTGGAATGCCCAATCCAGCTTGTACGTGATCGATGTCAGCAGTTCCCCGAGTACAGGCTCAATCGTCTCATGGTTAAAGCCTAGGAAAACGGTGACTAGCAAAATAACGACTAATGATGGCCAAAAAATCCATGGGTCTATCTGCGGTTTCTGCATTCTAAAGCCCCCTTTGATGTCAATATTGCAAATTGTTTTATAAAATAATCGTGATTATATTATCATGCATGGTTATTTTTTAGCAATGGTTTATTTTCTGCCTATTCCATAGTACAATATTTGTTAATCTATCTTTTCGACAAAATGTAGAGTGGTAGTTTCCTCCATAATGAAAGGTGATCGCTTTGAAGAAAAAAAAGTCCATACAAATGAGCCGTATGTGGGAATATTTCGTAGAGGCTACCGCCCAAATTATTAAAGAAGAGGGCATCGAGAATGTCACGATTCGCAAAATTGCCGATATTGCCGGCTACAATAGTGCTACGATCTACAACTACTTTAGCGAGATCTCTCACCTTGTGTTTTTTGCCTCGCTGAAATTTTTGAAGCAATATTTCGAAGAAGTCGCCAAGCTGTATAAAGATAAAAATCTGCAAGCGAATGAAAAGTACATCCGGCTTTGGGAGCTCTTTTGTCATCATTCTTTTCAAAGTCCGCATGTCTTCCATGCGATTTTCATCGCTGATTTGGGGAGCCATCCTGACGATCTTTTAAAGCATTACTATAGTGTCTACCCTTCCGAGATCATCGACTTCCCTGATGAACTGAAACCGATCATTCTGGTGCAGAATATTTCAAAACGCGGACGAGGGGTTCTGGAGTTAGTGGCGAAGGAAGGCTACATGAAAGAAGAGTCGATTGATTACATCAACGAGCTGACCCTTCTCGTATGGCAAGGAATGTTCACGACCTTCCTGAACAACCGATGCGCCTACAGTCCTGAAGAAGCTACACAGAGGACCATGCTCTACATTCGAGAGATCGTGCAAAACGCGAACCATTTCTCTTTTACAAAAGAACAGTCTGACACCAGCTCCCAGCTTTCTGCTACTTAATGAATTCAAGCAAATCCAAGCTTTTTGTGCATACGAAAAAGCCAGCCCTCTTTTCTAAGAGATAACTGGCTTTTTGTCTTCTGTCTATTCGTCGATCTAATATTCATTACCCTTTCAAGCGATTGACCCAGAATCCGCCTTTAAGCTGTTTTGCCTCAAAGGAGATGACAAACGCTTTGGGTGCGATCTCATTAATGAGCTTCCAGAGCTTCTTCTCGTTTGTCCGCTTGGTCAGCACCTGCATCATCAGACGGTGTCCATCTCGGCCCTCTGCTACCCAGGATGTTACGCCAAAGCCATGTTCACGCAATTTCACCGGAACCTCCAGGTCTACGGAGTCCACGACTACTTGCAGCGTCACATACCCCAAGGCCAAATATTCCTCAATCTTGCTTCCGATGTACACACCCATCCCCCAACCGATGCAATAAGCAGCGAGGTTGATCGGATTGTCCAGATTATCTAGGACAATTGCCAACCCTTTCAAATAAACGAACACTTCCACCATTGCCACAATTGATGCCAACACGCGATACCCTTTGATCACCATTAACAGTCGTAATGTAAAGAAGGATACATACAAAATGTTAATCCCAATGATGATCAAGACAAACTCGAAGCCCATCGCTCTCCTACCCCCACCCGATCCGGGTACTGTGTAATTTGATAATCATGATTACAATATAATCTATCCAGTTTGCAAAAGCCAGATGAAAAACGAAGGGAGAAGATTCTCTATTAACATACCGTTATGTACTAAAATGATCTAAAGGATATAATCGGGTCACTAATGATGGATAACTCATCGTTGGGAAGCACTTTTGTGGCGCGTATTTTCGCTTCGAAACTGATTCGCTTTTGTCATCAACCGCGTTGACAACCTGTTCGATATTGCTGCGAAATCGAATCAATCGAACCTCAATTGAATCAAAAGGAGTCAGGTAGTGTAAAAAACAAGCAATTCCATGCTTTACTTTTTGAAAATTCCATCATTATATGGGTTATTAATCGGCATGGAAATTGCTAATTAGGGTACTATCAGCAGGAAAAAACAGACACTACCCCATTGAAAAAGGAGGAGCAAAAAGGAGAACCCTGCTGATTCGTGAAGGATACCCATAAAGGAGGTTTGCAATGAAACTCATTCACATTCTTGGAGTGCTGCCGTTTATTGGCCTATTGGGCTTGTTGCCGCTGATTAATCAGGTTAAGCCTTTCGTATTGGGGATGCCGTTCATTCTGTTCTGGTTTGTGTTGTGGGTCGTTCTAACCACCGTGATTTTGGCGATTATTTTTCGTATTGACCCAGCGAATCGGGAGGGCGATCGTTCATGAATGCCGCGCTTCTTGTGATCTTTGGATTTTTGCTCTTTTCAATTTATTTGGGTATTCGTGCAAAAAAGGGAAAGAAAATGGATTTGGAGCAATGGACGGTTGGCGGAAGAGGCTTTGGTGCCATGTTTGTCTTCCTTCTCATGGCAGGTGAGATCTATACAACATTCACGTTCCTCGGCGGAAGCGCGTGGGCCTACGGTAAAGGAGGACCTGCTTACTATATCCTTGCTTATATTAGTCTGTCGTATGTTCTCGGGTACTGGTTGCTTCCTGCCATTTGGCGATATGCGAACAAACACAAGCTGATGTCACTTTCCGATTTTTACGAAAAGAAATACGACAGCCCATTTTTTGGGATGCTCGTCGCGATCGTTGGTATCATTTCGATTATTCCCTACCTTGTTCTTCAATTGAAAGGATTGGGGATCATTGTTTCACAAGCTTCGTATGGTTCCATTTCACCGACCCTCGCCATATGGATTGGAGCCATTGCCGTTACTGTTTATGTGATGGTGTCTGGGATTCATGGCTCAGCATGGACGGCGGTCATTAAGGATATCATGATTTTTGGAATCGTTGTCTTTATGGGATTCTACATTCCCTTTCATTATTACGGTGGAATTTCGTCCATGTTTTCAGGGATCGAGGAGGCCGCACCCGGATTCTTGGCTATTCCAGAAAAAGGGCTTAGTGTCTCTTGGTTTATCTCAAGCGTATTGCTAACCGTTTTTGGCTTCTATATGTGGCCGCATGGGTTTGGCGGCGTTTGTGCCGCGAAAAGTGAAACGGCCCTTCGTAAAAATGTCGTGATCAGCCCATTGTATACACTTATGCTCCTGTTTGTGTTCTTTGTCGGGTTTGCAGCCATACGCCAGGTACCCGGCTTAAGTGGGCCTGATGCGGATCTTGCTTTATTGAAAATTTCGATTCAAACTTTTGATCCATGGTTCGTTGGTTTGATCGGAGCTGCTGGGTTGCTGACAGCATTGGTACCCGGATCTATGTTGCTGTTATCTGGCGCAACACTTCTGTCAAAGAACGTCTACAAAACATTTGTTCCTACAGCCTCGGATTTACAAGTCATGAAATTGGCGCGATATCTGGTCCCTGTAATTACGCTGGTTTCCGTCTTCTTTACGCTGAATGGCGGCAATACCATCGTAACGCTGCTCTTGATGGCTTACAGTTTTGTTACTCAATTGTTCCCAGCCATGATTTTTAGCTTTACAAAAAATCGTTTTGTCACAAAGCAGGGGGGAGCTGCCGGAATCATTTTCGGTGTGAGCATTGTTGCGTATATCACGATTACGAAAATGACGGTCAGCTCGCTGTTTCCATTTTTTCCACAATGGGTTCTGGATTTGAACGTGGGGATCATCGCGCTTGTAGCTAACGTGCTCATAACCATTATTGTCAGCCTGCTTACCAAAGGGCTTGGGCATCATCTTCCTTCACGAGAATATAAACAAAGCAAAGTTGTATAGAGCATCTTTCTCAATCAATGTCTACATCCAAATACTATGAGGTGATCAAATGTTGGCAGATCTGGTCTTTGTGAATGCGCAAGTCATAACGGTTGATGAAAAAAATCGTCTCGCTGAAGCGGTAGCGGTAAAAGAAAGTCGTATCGTCGCGGTGGGCACAAACAAGGAGATTGAAAGCTGGATTGGGGGACAGACCCAAAAAATCGACTTGCATGGTAAGAGCTTGTTGCCAGGATTTATAGATTCCCATTTGCATCTTACCGCGTATGGAACAACCAAGCTTGGCGTGAATTGCAAAGAGCCTCATATTCAATCGCTACACCATCTGTTTGCCGATCTAAAAGCCCTTGCCAAGAAAACCCCAAAAGGAGAATGGTTGCGTGCGTCAGGGTTCAACGAGATGAAAATAGAAGAACAGCGGTATCCCTCCCGCTGGGAATTGGATGCAATCTCCATCGAGCATCCCATTCAGATCACGCGTACATGCGGTCATATTTCAGCTGTAAACAGCAAAGCGCTGGAGTTGGGAAGTATCACCGAGGAAACGCTTGATCCAGCTGGAGGAAGAATCGATCGCGATGAGTGGGGTATTCCAACTGGATTGCTCATTGAAACCGCTCACTCAAGCTTGCTGCAAATTGCGGTTTATACGGAGGAAGAGATTCGGAAAGCGATGACAATGGCATCAGCTGACTTTATTGCTGCAGGAATTACGAGTATCCATGATGCGGGAGGATTCGGCCCGGAGAATCTGCGCATGCTCCAGCAAGCTGTCAAAGCGGATGACATCAAGGTGAGAGTTTATGCCATGATTGGATCTTTGAATCGCTCCGAGGATTTCGTTGAGAAAATGGTTCAAGCAGGTGTCATTACGGGATTGGGGGATGAACGGTTTCGGATCGGGCCAGCAAAGATCTTTACCGATGGCAGCAGCAGCGGCCCCACAATCGCGACAAGAGAACCATACACAAGCAATCCTGACAATTATGGAATCTTGTATTTCACGCAAGAGAGAATTACCGAGATTCTCGGGGAGGCACACAAGAAAGGGTTCCAGATTACCGCGCATGCACAAGGGGATCGTGCGATTGAAATGGTTTTAAACTGCATTGAAGAATCGTTAGAGAAATATCCGCGTAAAGACCATCGCCATCGCATTGAACATGCGGGCATTACCATGCCAGATTTACTGGAACGGATGAAAAAGCTTGGGGTTGTGCCTGTTCCGAATCCACCGTTCTTTTACGAATTTGGAGATGGGTACCTGAAAAACTACGGCCAGCGAGTAAATCACATGTATCCTGTACGTGATTTTATCGACAACGGGATCATTGCGGCGGGAAGCTCTGATTGTCCTGTTACCCATTACAATCCACTGCTCGGTATCCATGTTGCAGCGAACCGAATAAGCGGGTCAGGTCAAGCGGTCGGAGCCAATCAACGGATTACTGTCTTGGAAGCTATCAAGCTGTACACATGGAACGGAGCCTATGCAAGCTTTGAAGAAAACATCAAGGGCAGCATCGAGGTTGGGAAGCTAGCGGACCTAGTTGTGTTAAGCGAACGGATACTCGATGCAGCAGTAGAACATATTAAAGAGATTCAGGTGGATATGACGTTAATAGGCGGCAAGATGGAATATGTAAGAGATGCTGTAACCAACTGCTAGGAAAAAACAAACAGGTCATGAGAGGAGGGTCTCCCTTAATCGTGACCTGTCTTTTTTAACGTGTAAGAAAGTTTAAGTGCTTCACCGTATGAAAGTAACATCACTTAAACTTTCTGGAACGCATAAAAACCTTCCGATAAAACGCGGTCGCTCATCCATGAGAAATCCTCGTTAGAGGTTTTTTTACCATCAAGATCTCGTTGCGTCCATATTGTATTTGGCCAGTCTTCTGATAAGTGACGATTGTGTAATACCGAGCGCTTTCGCTGTTTTTCGCGTTGTTTTGTGCTCCTGATACGATTGATTAATGATCTCTCTTTCAATGTCTTGCAGGGTCTTTTTTAAGCATGCGGTTTGTGAGACAGAGAAGTTGTGAACTTCCTTTTCTGCTAGTACCCGATAGCGCTGGGGAAGATCGGCGAGAGTGATTTCGTCTTTCTTGGACATGATGACAAGCTGTTCCAGCACATTTTCCAGCTCTCGAATGTTCCCTGGCCAACGATATTGCTGTAAGGCCTGTATCGCTTCATTGGAAAGTTTCCGATTCCGATTATATTTGCTGTTGAAATTTTGCAAATAAAAACAGAGCAGCGGGAAAATATCGTCCTGACGTTCGCGGAGAGGAGGAATATTGATCGGCAGCACATTCAGCCGATAAAACAAATCTGTGCGAAACTTCCCTTGATCCACAAGCATTTCCAGATCTTGATTGGTTGCAGCGATGATGCGGACATTCGCTTTCACGGTCTCGGAAGCGCCAATAGGCAAATAGGTTTTATTCTGCAGCAATTGCAAAAGCTTCGACTGAAGAGGGAGGGGCAATTCGCTGACCTCATCCAAAAAAAGTGTCCCGTTCTCCGCCATTTTCACCAAACCCAGCTTCCCGCTGTTGTTTGCGCCCGTAAACGCCCCTTTTTGATAACCGAATAACTCTGATTCCAGCAGCGCCTCGGGAATCGCAGCGCAGTTAATATGGATGAATGGATTCTCTTGGCGTTCGCTGGTCTGATGAATTTTTTCAGCGACAACATTTTTACCCACTCCAGTTTCACCGATAATCAGGACGGTTGTCTCTACATCTGCTACTTTCTCAATGAACTCAGTCAACGTGTCAAACGCTTTGCTTTTTCCGATAAAGACGTGCTCTTCCCTAAATAAATAGCTTTGCTTTACTTTTGCTCTTCGCATTTCCCGAATGTAGCGCTCCAAAAGAAGCCGTATTTCATCGATTTCCACTTGTGAGCCCTCCACCAGGATTTTGTTAAAATCCGGTCCGTGAGCGATCACATAGTGCGGTTCATTCTTTCGATTATAGAGGATATGCGCAGAACTCATATATTTTTTTCCGTTTTGCATACGCTGCACCAATGTGATTGTTTTCTTTTGTTCAAGCGCTCTTCGAATAACGGAAGGAGAGTAAATCCCATTTTGTTCTTGTTCGGCCACATTTATTCCTATCACATCTTTGCGGTTTATTCCCATCATTTTTTCAACGGTTTTATTGATCCACAGTGTATTCCCTTGATGATCGGCAATGTGTACGCCACTGTCGATTGTATCTAGGATTTGCAGAAAATAATCGGATTCCAATTCGAAACGACGTGTATCCAAACGAAAACCTCCTCTATACAGGAAAAGAAAGAGTCGAATTTTTTTGAAATCTCTCATCAGTATACCATAGTGAAAATGAATGGATCGCATTGAAAGTGGCAAGTGACACGAGATAAGCCGGTTGTGCGCTCTTCACAATCAGAAAGCCCCTTTCCCTGGACCTAAGGGTGCAAGGCCAAACCTGATCTTTTGAGTCGTACGGGGGAATTTAGCGCCCGTATCCCGGCAGATCGAGGATGATCAGTTGAAATTGGGAAGGAATATCAAGCAATAGTTCAAGGCTGGCCCAATCAGTACAACCGCCCATGGCGGAGCTTTCCAAAACTCAAGCATTGTAAAAAGGATAGCTGCGAGAGCAAAATCGGCAGCCGTGAATATCGAGCTGGTCCAAATCGGGTCATAAAGCGCAGCTAACAGTATCCCTACTACAGCTGCATTCACTCCTGCCAAAGCACCTTGTATCCCTTGTTTTTTGCGAATTGCATCCCAGAATGGCAACGTCCCCGCAACCAATAAAAAAGCGGGTAAAAAGATGGCGAATGTAGCGACTCCAGCTCCAATCCATCCATTCATCACTGCGCCCAAATAGGCTGCAAATGTAAACAATGGACCTGGAACCGCTTGGGTCGCGCCATAACCAGCAAGGAACGCTTCTTTTGATAGCCATCCTGGCGGCAACACTTCCCTTTCCAGGAGAGGAAGAACGACATGACCTCCTCCGAAAACGAGGGAGCCTGCCCTGTAAAAGCTGTCAAATACCGCAAGCCATGGGTATGACATGACTCCCGTAAGAACGGGTAGCGCAATAAGCAGACAAACAAATAACGTCAAACAAAATATAGCAACAGAACGCCTTAGCGGCACATCGATTTCTGGTAAAGCAGACGTCTGTTCATTTCTGTAAAAGTACCAACCAACCAGTCCAGCAAGGACAATGATCGTAATCTGACTGAAAGCCGTTTGCCACAATAAAGTTGCCGTCGCTGCCAAAATAGCGATCGTTGCCCGCTTTCTGTCAGGAGTAAGCTTTTTTGCCATCCCTATTACGGCATGAGCAACAATCGCAACAGCTACTATTTTTAGGCCATGAACCCACCCGACATTTCCAATATCAGCACCCTTCATGAAAAAAGCGAACAACACGAGTGCAAGGACGGAAGGCAGCGTAAAACCAATCCAGGCAGCAACACCTCCAAGCAGCCCGCCACGCATGATCCCAATTCCGATACCAACCTGGCTGCTTGCGGGACCAGGTAAAAACTGGCAAAGAGCAACGAGCTCGGCATAGCTCCTCTCATCAAGCCATTTTCTGCGCTTGATGTACTCGTCGTGAAAATAACCTAGATGAGCGATTGGCCCCCCAAACGAGGTAACTCCTAGCTTTGTAGAAACGAGAAATAATTCTAGTAGCCTTTTTAATTTTCTATTATCCGCATTTGCCTGAACTCGGTTAGTGTTCATCCGCTGTTCTTTTCTCCCTCCATCCGCTTCTACCCCTGACTTTCTCTTCACACATTCCACTACAACAATCTTTCTCCTTCTATAGAAGGAACGAAACTTTTGTGGTCGATCGGAGACGACAAGACGATCAGAATCGTGTAATTCCCAAAGGAATCACAACTGTTCCCAAATCGCTCCAGCTCCTGCATCGAATCCGTAACCACCTTCAACAAATAATTATGTTCCCCGCTAATCCTGTGACATTTACTACCTCCGGGCTATTACGGCAGAATGCGAGGAAAGCGTTACAATCCTTTGTTCGAAACAGCATGTAAGCAGCAGCCTGCTTTCCAATTTTCTCACGCGAGAGAATGGCCCTGTATTCTTGAATAACGCCTTTTTCCTCCAAACGCCGCACTCGCTCTGTTACCGCTGGCTGCGATAAACCGACTGCCTTTCCCAGCTCCGTCATAGAGATTCTAGCCTGGCCTTGAAGCTGCAGCAGGATTTGCTTATCTACTTGATCCACGTAGGACACCTCCTATAAATTAAAACATTTTCAGGTGAAAGAAATGGTTTTTCTTTGTAAAAATACCATAATACTTTTAAACACTCATGTAAATAAAGTAACTACATTAATATAATAAACTAACAATAGTAAAGCGATAAAAAGCTTTAACTAGAAGAAAGGATGAAGATTGATGCCAACATCTTATTCACCAAAAACACCTGATTCGCTTCTTCGGTCCCTAGTCGACGAGGTGATCAATCAAGCGCTTATGGAAAAACGGTTGGTAGGCGCAGTCGTGAAAGTAGCGGTAGAGGGTGAACTTATCTATAGCAACGCTTCCGGATTCGCCGATCACGAGACAATCCGCCCGATGGCTGAGAATTCCTTATTTCGCCTGGCTTCCGTATCCAAGCCAATTGTTTCTGCCGCTGCGCTCGTTTTAGTCTCCCAGGGAAAAATGGGCTTAGACGATGAAATCAGCAAGTGGTTGCCGGAGTTTCGCCCCCACCTACTTAACGGCGAACTTGCCAAAATTACGGTACGCCAGTTGCTCACTCATACGGCTGGGCTCGGCTACGGCTTCCTGGAGAAAGAAGGCGGTGGACCTTATCACCGGGCAGGGGTTTCCGACGGGATGGATCGATCTGGACTTACGCTGGAAGAAAACATGCGCCGTCTTGCCTCAGTGCCGCTGCTCTATGAACCAGGAACAGATTGGGGCTACTCTTTGGCGACCGATGTACTTGGCGCTGTAATCAGCCGCGTGACGAATGCGCCACTGGCCGATGCCATTTCAAGATTGGTCACACATCCTTTAGGTATGGTCGACACCTCTTTTGCTGTACTCGACAAGCACCGCCTGGTCACTCCCTATGTCAATGACGAGCCTCTGCCTCGCCGCATGCACGATCTCGATATTGTTCCGGTTTTTGAAGGCACAGCCGGTATCCGTTTTGAGCCAGCACGCGCTTTTGACACGGATGCGTTTGCTTCCGGTGGCTCAGGGATGATCGGTACAGCAGGTGATTTCTTGCATCTTTTGGAAGTTCTGCGCAATGGCGGTGATCCGCTCTTACCGGCTGAGCTAGTCCGGGAGATGGGCTCTATCCAAACTGGAGATATGCCACTGGCAAATTGGCCGGGACGCGGCTTTGGACTAGGCTTCACCGTACTTCATGACCCTGACGCAGGCCAAACGTCGGAATCACCGGGTACATGGCGCTTGGGGGGAGCTTATGGACATTCCTGGTTTGTCGACCCGGCTCGCAAGCTCAGCGTAGTCGCTTTTACCAACACAGCGTATGAAGGCATGTCCGGCCCCTTCACCGTTGCGCTCACTGAAGCGATCTATCAGGGGATCAAAAAATGATGCCTCGCCCATATAAGAATCCGATCTTCTTCATCGCGCTAGGGTTGTTCGGAGTATATACGATAGAATTTGGCGTTGTCGGGATTCTCCCAGTGATTATGGAGCGATATGAAGTAACAGCATCATTAGCGGGCATGCTAGTCGGGATATTTGCGCTGGTGATTGCGCTGCTCGGTCCATTTATGGTACTGCTGCTCTCCAGATACAACCGCAAAAAGATATTGATGATCTCCTTGTTCATATTCACCGCAAGCAGCTTGCTGTCAGCTTATGCACCCAACTTCTATGTCCTGCTAGCGCTACGTATTATCCCGGCCCTGTTTCACCCTGTTTATTTTTCCTTGGCATTTGTTGCAGCCAGGTCTCTGTACCCCGCAGAGAAGATGTCCTTTACAGAGCAATTGGGTATTTTGCGCAAAGTTCCTCTCTGGATCAATATCGGCGCAGCCACGTTCATCTTTGCCGCCATGTTTTCTGTCTACAGCTATTCGGTTGAATATCTCGGGCAAGAGATGAGCCTTACCGGCGAAGTGATTGGCATCATGTTGGTCATCTTCGGAATTGGCGGAGTAGCAGGCAATCTTTTCGCGGGGAATTTGATTAGTAGAAATAAAGTAAAAACGACATTTTTTCATCCGCTTGCTTTGGGTCTCTCCTATTTCTTGCTCATATGGGGCAGTTCTTTTTCACTCCCGCTTGTGGTCATCATGATTATTTGGGGAGCCGCTCATACTAGTGGGCTGATCGTGACCCAAATATGGCTGACCGCTGAGGCTACCGAGGCACCAGGGTTTGCAACCGCGCTCTATATTTCTTTTATCAATCTGGGTGTCACGATCGGTTCAGCTACGGGTGGTTGGTTCATTTCCCAAGTCGGCATGCAAGGCACTATGTGGAGTGGCTATTCTTTCATACTAGTGGCACTGGTCTGCATCGGACTTCGTATCCTCCTTTGTCGAAAAGAACGTCGCACCCATGCCAAAATGGTCGTGCAAAGCCAAGGAAAATAAATGGTCGAAAAATCAAAAACCAGTTTCAACATGATCGCCTCGTGTTGTAGACTGGTTTTTCTTCCCTTTATATTTTTCAGAATTATCAGTCCTAAATATACAGACCAAGCCGTAACTCTCCCGGCTTTCTAGCTTTTTCACACAAAACACCGCGCAATGACATTCAGACCGATATGCTGCTCATTCAATTCATCGCTTGCGACCTTTTCCTCGGTCCCCGTCAATGTAATGATTTGCGGAAGAACCAGCGCAAACCGATTCTCCGTCACGGTTTCGAGAAAAAATTGTCCGTCCTTGTCCCATAATAGATTCCCTGCTAATATTCTGGTCTCCACACAAATCCTCCCCATCTCTTCAGCTGCTTTTTGTAACTTCTCTATACATGTTTATGTGAATATGAAGCAAAGACGGGTACCATTTACCCGCCTTCAAAATGCCCAATTATTGCTCGTTTTTCAGTCGCGCGTCCAAAACAAAGTTTCCAAATGGAAGCAGAGACGCGATAAAAGCACCGACAACCCGTAAGATCGACCATCTATTTTTGAGGGTCACATGGGCCAGCGCCAAAATGTAGAGGACAAAGAACAACCCGTGCAGCGAACCGGCGATTTTAACAGCGGCCGGCACATCTAGAAAATACTTGAGCGGCATGGCAATCCCGAGCAGTACCAAATACGAGATCCCTTCTATAATACCGATAACGCGAAAACGTCCAAGCGGGGTATTCATCATGAGAGGTACCATCCTTGAAAGTAATTACCATCATTATAAACGAAAAACTATCAAAATGAGCACATTTGTTTAATGTTCATAATTATTTCAAAAACGGTTACCTCAGCGACTCATTCCATTTTGCCCGCTCACGAAAATCACATAGCAGTTCCCTAGCTGCGTTCGGGATTCGGTTGGTTCGTATTTGAAGCCTTAACCTGTACACGCTCTTTTCCCATCAGCACGATACAGACGACAGCAAGCAAGGCTGGAACCAGTGCCCACATAAACGTATGAGCAATCGACGAAGCGAGGATATCCGTAATTTTGTCCAAAATAGGCGCGGGAATGGCCGCACGCGTCTCCGGTGTAAGAATAGAACGCGGGTCCGTAATCGCCCCGACGCCTGTCTCCTGACCCGCAAAGGCAGATGACATGCCATTTTCAAACTGGTTGCGCTGCAAAATTCCAAAGACAGTGATCCCGAGCGTCATGCCAAGCGACCGGAAAAAGGAGCCCGTAGAACTGGCCGAACCGCGCTGGCGCATATCAAAGCCGTGAATGGCAGCCATACCCAAGACTGAAAAAGAAAACCCTACACCAAAACCGGTAATGACCATATAAACGGTAACGATCCCGCGTGAAACGTCAGGAGACAGCGTACTGAGTAGAAAAATACCTGGTACGAAAAAGACAGACGAGAGCAGCATAATGTTGCGGAAACTCGTTTTGGTTGTCAACAGGCCGCCGAGTTGGCTACCGAATACTGATCCTAGCATCATCGGTGTTAACAGCAGACCGGAATTGGTAGCAGTCCCGCCGAATACCCCTTGAATAAAAATGGGAAGATACACGGTTGTAATAATAAAAGCCGAACCATACAAGAGAGCTACAGCATTGGAGGCAGCAAATAAACGCCGTTTAAACATCACAAACGAAATGATCGGCTCCGGCACTTTTGTTTCCACCACCAAGAAGATCACAAACAACAAAGCAAACGATGTAAACAGTCCCATGATCTGAATAGAATTCCATGCGAATTGATTTCCACCAAGCTCAAGCGCAAACATCAAGCTGACAACCCCTCCAACCAGAGTAATGGCTCCCCACCAGTCGATGCTTTGCTTGCGGTGTTCCAGCGATTCGTGATAATAAACGGAGATGAACCAGAGTGACAGTGCACCAATCGGCACATTGATGTAAAAAATCCAATGCCAGCCGACATATTCTGTTATGTACGCACCAAGCAATGGGCCAAATACACTGGAGGTACCAAAAACGGCACCGAACAAGCCTGTCATTTTCCCCCGCTTTTCTGGAGGAAAGACGTCAAAAATGATGGTAAACGCAATAGGCATCAATGCACCGCCACCGATCCCTTGGATGGCACGGTAAATACTTAACTCCACGATGCTATTGGCCGTCCCGCAGAGGATGGAACCGAGCAAAAAGACGACGAGACCGAATACATAAAACCGCTTTCTACCGTACATATCGGAGAGCTTCCCGAAGATCGGCATCCCCGCCATCGTAGCTACCATATATGCCGAAGTAACCCAGACGAATTTATCCATTCCTCCCATTTCGCCAACAATGGTGCCCATGGCCGTGGCCACGATTGTATTGTCCATAGATGCCATCAGTAGACCTAGCAATAGCCCGGCGAGGACATAATTCACTTTGCTTTCTTTGGCGATCAAGCAAGTCCCTCCTATCGTTTTCAAGATAATTCCTCTACCTATTATATTCAAATTTAAGTGAACGTCTGTAAAAAATTACTGCTAGAAACAGAAAAAACCACCTTCCCTGGCTCAACATGTGGCGCAGAAAAGATGGATGTAATCACTAGTTTGTGTTAGTTGGTCTTCAATACATCGTGATCGACGTAACGCTCACCATTCAGTTCACTGATTACGTTGATCGCTACTTTGGCTCCATCGCCAGCAGTGATAATCGTATGTACGCTTACACCCGCACACGTACCGGCAGCCCAAATTCCATCCACGTTTGTTTTTCCTTGTGCGTCCACGTCGACAACCGTTTTGATCCGTGGCTCCGTACCTTCCTTGGTGTTTACCCCGATCGATTCTGCCAGTGTAACCAACGCACCTGTAGCCAGGATGACATGTTTTGCTTCAAAGGAGCCTTTTTCTGCTGTTTCCACAACCAGACCTTGCTCGGTTTTCGTAATATTGTTTACTTGATCGGTAACCAGCTCCGCACCGAATTTGGCCGCTTGCTTTTTACCTGTTTCAATCAGATCTGGGCCAGTAATTTCCGAGATGCCGTAGTGGTTTTCTAACCAGGCACGCTTAGTCATGCTTTTGTCATTGTCGATTAACAACGTCTTTTTTCCCGCTTTTGCTGCAAACAGCGCTGCACTTCCCCCTGCTGGACCTGCTCCAATAATAACGATATCGAACATAGGTATCTCCCCTTTCCAAAATGTGTTTCACAACATAATTATATACTTTGTTTCTAAAAAGAAAAAGGCCTGTTAGGTAAAAACTTTATGTAAGGTATAGAGTGGTGGTCGGTGAGGCTGTGGTGGTGGAGAGGAAAAAGGAGAAAACGCTCCAGCTTCTTGGGCCCTTACCGGGGGTCATCCCTGCACGTCTCCATGAAAAAAGCGAAACCGCGTCCAAAGTAGCCGATTCATGACGCTTATCAGCTTCGCTTTTTTCTCCTTTTTCCTCGAGTAACCTTGACTCTTCTACCTGTCTTCTCTTGGAGCTTTCCACGGAGTTTCCTGTGAATGCGTTTGAAATTAGACATTTATCTGAATGCCTCCTTGCAATTACAAGCTACTGTGAACAGACTGATCGAGGCGGAGGTAGAACGCAGAGGACCTCCAGCTCAACAACGAACACGACTATCTAGCTTGAAACGTTAAACAAGCATACCTGTTAAACTCAATTCAAGTAATAATCAAACATTTAATGCCACCAAAGACGAATTTTGTTCAAATTGATAATGATCTTGACCAAGGAAACAAAACCCAATATTGTGTGAATTAGACAACTACTTATTACTTTCAAGGAGAAATTAGACTATCCCTGTTTGGTCAATAGAACTCTAATAAAAGTTGGTGAAGAGCTACGTGCCTAATATAACAAAACTTTTATTTAAAAAAAGAACAATCCTATACCTATTGCTTATCTGGTTCCTCATACACGTTCTACTTGTGACTTTTGATGGTTTCCATGACGAAAAACAAATAGTTGATGTCGGCGTTGTATTAGGGAATAAAGTTGAAATAGACGGAACACCGTCTGACAGATTACTATCTCGTTTGGAGAAGACTGCGGAACTTTATAGCACAGGTTATTTTTCGTACATTCTTGTTAGTGGCGGCGTCGGTAAGGAAGGCTTTGACGAAGCAGAGGTAATGAAGAGATATTTAGTTCAAAAAGGAATACCCAACGACAAGATCATAACGGACAACATGGGAATCAATACAAGAATGACCGCACAAAATACCAGAAAAATAATGGATGCTATGGGGGTCAAATCGGTTATGGTAATCACTCAGTTTTACCATATGAGCAGGACTAAATTAGCGTTCTCTCAGGTCGGCTTCGATCCTGTTTATTCGGCTCATGCAAATTATTTGGAATGGAGAGATTGTTATTCACTTTTCAGGGAGTTCTTTGCTTATTATGAGTACCTGCTCTTGAATCATTAGACTTCCATCGGACCCGTATAAAAGCATCCGGGACGAATGCTGAACTGCTGCCTTACTTCACTGTAGACAGACACTAGCGATTCCCCGCCAAAACGATCGAAGCCCTTCATTTTTGATATGCTCCCTTTCGGGTA